>NZ_JAHLZE010000022.1:0-127500 GCF_020148105.1 Methanobrevibacter sp. TMH8 | reverse complement strand
CTTTATATACAAAAACACTTAAAAATTAATTGGTGATAAAATATGAAGTTTGGTATCGAATTCGTTCCAAATGAACCTTTGGACAAAATTGCAAAGCTTGTTAAATTGGCAGAAGATGTAGGTTTTGAATATGCCTGGATTACTGACCATTACAACAACAAAAACGTATACGAAGCATTAGCATTAATTGCTGACGCAACTGAAACTATTGAATTAGGACCTGGTGTAACCAATCCTTACGTAAGAGCTCCAGCAATAACTGCTGCTGCTATAGCTACTTTAGATGAAATCTCTAATGGAAGAGCTACCTTAGGTATTGGACCTGGTGATAAAGCTACTTTCGATGCATTAGGAATTGAATGGACTAAACCAGTTACTACCATAAAAGAATCCGTTGCAGAAATGAGAACTTTATTAGCTGGTGAAAAAACTCCTAGTGGAGCACAGTTAGGTGGAGTTAAAGCTGTAAGAGATTTAATCCCTATTTATCAAGGTGCACAAGGACCTAAAATGTTAGAAACTGCTGGTGAAATTGCTGATGGTGTTTTAATTAACGCATCCAATCCTAAAGATTATGAAGCAGCTATTCCTTTAATCAAAAAAGGAGCAGAAGCTGCTGGTAAAAGCTTATCTGATGTAGATGTTGGTGCATACACTGCAACTTCAATTGGTGCTGACTCTGAAGCAGCTAAAAACGCTGCAAAAATCGTAGTTGCATTCATTGCTGCTGGTTCCCCACCTCCTGTCTTAGAAAGACACGGATTACCTGCTGGAATTAACGAAAAACTCGGTGAATTAATCGGTAAAGGTGATTTCGGAGGAGCTATTGGAACTGTAGATGACGCATTACTCGATGCATTTTCTGTATGTGGAACTCCTGATGAATTTATTCCAAAAATCAAAGCTCTTGAAGCTGGTGGAGTTACTCAATACGTAGCTGGTTCCCCAATCGGAAAAGACAAAGAAGAATCTATAAAATTATTAGGAGAAGTTATCTCAAGTTACTAATTTCTTCTTTATTTTTTTATTTTTCTTTTTATTTTTATTATAGTTATTTTTATTATAGATAATTTTACTAATATTATTACTAATGTTTTTAATATTGTTTTTATTACTGTTTTTCTTTGTGTTTTTGATATTCTTTTTTTATTAGCTTTGTTTACTTGTTTTATAAATTTTTAATAATTATTTTATATCGAATTTTTAAATTATTTTATTTCTAATACTATATTTTTCAGAAATATCAGCAAATCTTTTATATATTTTATTTTGATAGCTAGTACTAGAATAATCATTATTTCCAAATATTTTTTTAGTTGGTTCAATAATATCCGGGAAATGTTCCTTTAAAATTTTATAATATTTTGTTTTTGAATCACTAGCGGTATCTCCAAAGAGAGTTAATCCTCCATAAAAAGCATAATCACAACCAACATTCTTAAATTCAGCAAACATTTCATCGATAGCTGTTTTGTTATCAGAAATATACGGCAACATTGGCATCACTGATACACCTACTAAAAAACCTTCTTCTTTCAAAATTTTCATAGCTTCAAGTCTTCTTTTTGGACTTGGTGCATTAGGTTCAAAGAGTCTAGCTATAACTGAATCAACAGTTGAAAAAGAAAATGTAACCATGACTTTTGATTTTAAATTAGCTATATCTTTAGGTAATATAGCATTATCATTTATTTCCCTTAAAATATCAATATCTCTTAAAACAAGATCAGATTTAGTTACTATATGAACTGGAAATCGGAATCTATTAAATAACTTCAAAATATCTTTAGTAATAAACAATTCTTTTTCAATATCAATATATGGATCAGTAGCTGATCCAATGAGAAATACTGCTCGCTCTCCAGATTTTGCTTTTTGTTTTAGCTGGTTTCGGAGCAATTTTATTGAGTTTGATTTTATATAAAAAGAATTAGTGGAATCAGCATATTTACTTCCATTAATATAACAATATTCACAATCAAAAGAACATCCTAAATAAGGATTTAGAGAATATTCACCTAAAAAAATACTTCTAGTATTTTTAGCTTTATTAAGAATAGTTTTAACATTTTTTTCTTTAAATCCATATTTTTTAGCAATTTCAGAATAATTTACAACATCATTAAGTCCAATATTGTTGTCAGCTTTGTTTCTCTTTTTATCAGAATTATTGTTCTCATCATCAGAACTATTTTTAATAAAAGAATCTAAGGAATAATCAGAAATAATATTACTCTCCAAAAAACTAAAAAATCAACTTAAATAATTTATCAATTATAATATTATCAATAAATTTACCAATATCTATATTATCAATGATTAAAATTTGTATCAACAATAATCAATTTATACCAATATATTAATCATATTAAATTTTAATTATTCAATTATATAATTTGTATCAATATTATTTATATTAATTAAAGCTAATAATTTTATTGATAATAATGATTAAAAATAAGAATAAAAATAAGAATATAGGATAATACGAATATAATAATTAGTAATAAATAGTAATTTATTATATAATAGAATATTATAATAAAAATATATTAAATAAAATAATATAGGGAACAAATAATGGAAATTCAAAAACTTACAAAAGAAATAAGAGATAATTATCTTGAAAGGATGAAAGTAAGACCTCCAGAAAAATTAGCTACTAGCTGGTATCAAGAAGACTTACTATATGCTGGAGCTGGAAAGAGTTTATTTATAATAGTTCCAACTCCTGGATGTTCATGGGCACTTTCCCAATCAGGAGGTTGTACAATGTGTAGCTATATTTCAGATTGTACATTAGAACCTATTAGTGCAGATTTAATTATAAAACTATTTAATGAACAATTAGGAAAATATATTGATGAAATTAAATCTGATGGGAAAAATATGCCAATAGCTATTAAAATATTTGCATCAGGAAGTTTTTTAAATTCTCAAGAAGTTCCAAAAAAAGCTCGAGACGAAATATTAAATATAATAGCTAATATAGATGAAATAAAAGAAGTTATTGTAGAATCTCGTCCTGAATATGTGAATGAAGAAGTTTTAAAAGAAATTTTTTCATTTATTCCTGAAAAACTGTTTGAAGTCAGTATGGGGTTAGAATCTGAAAATGATTTTACAAGAGAGGAAAAAATTAATAAAGGATTTACAAAAGAAGATTTCGAAAAAGCTGTAAATATACTAGCTAAAATCAATGATGATAATGATAATAGTTATGTAGCTAAATCTAAAGCATATATTTTTGTAAAACCTATATTAACTTCAGAAAAAGAAGCTATTGATGAAGCTATAGCAACAGCGAAATATTGTGAAACTGTTGGAGTTAACAGAGTATCTTTTTGTCCAGCTACCATACACAGAGGAACTTTAATTGAAAGACTTTGGAGAAAAGGTGCATATCAACCTCCTTGGATTTGGAGTGTTATTGAAATTATTAATGAAACTAGAAAAAATCTAAGTATTCCTGCATTTATGGATACATCTGGATTTGGTTCAAGAAGAGGACCTTACAATTGTAAAAAATGCAATAAAGACTTAAAACACAAAATAATATATTCAAATATTGAACAAATTCCTATTGAAGATTATGATTGTCAATGCAAAAAAGAATGGATAGCTGAAATAGAATCATCAGGATTAAACAAATCCAAAACAAGAACAAAGAATTTACCATTGATATAAATCCATTTATAAATTCACTTGTAAATTCATTTTAAAAATCTAAGAAATATTCAACAAACACTTATTTTTTAATTATCTCCCAAATCATTTTTACATCATCTTTCACAATCTCTTCCAATGAAAAATTTGACTGATTTAACCATAGAGTTATATGTCCCTTTATACAACTTTGAATAAATATATTCATTGTTTTAATATCAATATCCTCTCTTATTTCACCCTTTTCAATAGCTTCTTGAAGTAACTTATAGTAAAAATCATTTAAATCATGCTGCATCTCATGAAACATATGTCTAACTTCAGGATATTGATGAAAAATACTAGTAAGCAACATAAAATAGTCTTCATGATTAAATTTACGTGTAGTTAGACTATTGAAGTGAAATTCTTTTTTATTGAAAGAAGTAGTTGTAAGAATAAAAGCAACCCTTAATCTTTCTCTTAAAGAATCGCTTGAATTTCTTACAGCTTCTTTGAATAGAGGAATATTACCCATAAGGTATCTATTAAGTATTTCCACCAATATATCATCCTTATCTTTGAAATAATAATATATTGATCCTGAAGAAACCCCTGATTCTTTTTGAATTTGTTTTATAGATACCCTATCAAAACCATTTTCTAGTGAGAGTAAAAATGTTATTTCAATTATTTTATCTTTAGTATTCATATAAACCCCTTAAACATTGATAAAAATTTTCATTTATGAAAATAAAACCAAAGTTTAGTAATTACTTATTTTCCTAATTATATAATTCTTAAAATCTAACCCCTATCTGACAACAACTATTTTTTAATTGCCTCATAAAGCATGTTTATATTAGCTTCTACAAGTTCTTCAAATGAAAACTCTGATTGATTCATCCATAAATCCAACTTTCCTCTTAATGAAGATTGAATAAGTATAATTAATGCTTTAATCTCAACATCGTCTCTTATTTCACCATTTTCAATAGCTTCTTGAATTAATTCACCGTAAAAATCATTTATATCATTGTGCATTTCAATAAATTGTGGCCTAACTTCAGGATATTGATGATAAATACTCATAGATAAAACATGATAGTCTTCATAGTTTAATTCAGACACAATTGAATCATTGATGCCATTCTCTTTTTTATTAAAAAAATCAGCACTATAAGTAAAAATAAACCTTAATTTTTCAATGAATGGACAATTTAGATTTCTTATAGTTTCTTTAAATAGAAAGACTCTCCCTAAAACATATTTATTAAACATAGCTACTAAAATTTCATCTTTATTTTCAAAATAATAGTATATTGAACCAGCAGCAAGTCCAGATTCTTTTTGAATTTGTTTTATAGATACCCTATCAAAACCATTTTTTAGTGATAATAAAAAAGCTATTTGGAGTATTTTATCTCTGTTGTTCGTGTTCAAGATCATATTAATATATTAATTTACATAATATAAAAACTATTATAAAATGAAAGTTCAAATTTTTTAATTATATAATCTATTGTTATAAACTACAATTATAATCTATAATTATAAATAATAGACATATAATCAATAACCATATATTGATTATATGTATGTTAAATCTTATTTTATTATATTAAAGGAATAATTCTTGTGAATAATCTATAATCATTGATGTAAATATTCAATTTTATATTTTAATTTAGTAATATTAAATTAACAATGATAAAATATATCTGGTAATAAATATTTTATAACTAAATTAATTTTATTTTTGATTTATTGAATTAAATAAATACTTATCTGAACTTCATAAAAAATACAAAAGAATATATAATTATAAATCAAATAATTAACCATATAATAATTTATATAAATTTTATAGACCTATCATTGAAAAAAATGATATTTATAAGATGGATATTTAAAAAAAATTGTGGTTTGTAGTGTGGAGGTTTAAAATGAAAAAATCGATGATTAGTTTTTTAGCAATAATATTGGGGATTATAATACTAATATTTCCAATGTTAGGGATAATTGGTGCACAAGCAATCATAGGGGTTGCAGTGCTTCTAATGGGCGTTTTTTTATTAATAAGTGGAATATCAGAAATAGATTATAGCCCTAAAAAGAGTATAGCTACAATAATTATTGGAATTATAATATTAATTCTAGGATTACTTTTAATATTTAGTCCAAATGCATTTATTTATCTAGCTGGTTTAACAGTTTATTTAGCTGGAATATTACTTATAATAGTTGGACTTATGACTTTAATTGGAAACAGAGAAAGAAGTTTCGGTTTCTGGAGTGGAGTTGTTGGAGTTGTATTAGGTATTGTTTACATAATATTGGCAAGTACAATATTAGAAAACCCTACATTTTTAGGAGCATTAATTGGAATTTGGTTAATATTAACTGGAATACTAAGATTTGCAGATAATAGTTAAAATTAAAAACAATAAAATATAATGATATTAATAAAAAAGATAATATTATCTATAAATAATTCATTTTCATTTATTAATATCAATATACTATTATTTTTTTATTTTAATAAAATCTGATTATATTAGCCTAATATAATATTTTTATTCTTAATTCTATTCTTGATTCCATTTTTGATCCTATTTTTGATTCTGTTCATTTTTGAATTCTTTTATACCTGTTTTACATAATTTTATACCTGTTTTAATAATTGTTTCAATAGCTTGTTTTAATAATTGTTTCAATAGCTATTTAATAGTTTTTTAATAGTTTTATTGATAGTTGTTTTTATATGGTTTTTATAGATTTTATGCCTTTTAGCATATAAATAAAAAAATAAAAGTTTTTAATATTTTTTAATTTCAGATGATAATTAGATTAAGGGAAGTTAGTAATTCCTAAACGCCCTGGAAATTTTGAACAAATAACAGGATACATCTTTTTCCCTTCTGATTCTAATTTTTCAGCTATTTCTATCTCAAGTTCCTTATTAACTGTAGATATCGAAAAAGTGTTTTTATATATAGAAAGTCTAATATCTTCTCTTCCAAATTTAATTTCAAATTTAACTTTATTTTGAGATTCCATATTATATAAAACATCATTTAAGACCTCAGGAGATAACTTCAAGAACTTATTCTTTGTAGATATATATTTGTTTGTTCCTGTGACAATTTTTTTAATTAAAAATTGTTCACACCCCTCATTAGTCGCTGTTTTTCGATTAATCCATTGTAAAACCATTATAATCTTTCTTTTAGGAGTTATATTCCCATTTATTTCAACATCACTCATTTTAATCCCATTTAAAATAAAAAAAAAAGTTGAATTTATTTCTTTTTAAGTATTTTTACTCTTTCACTAAGTTGAGCATTTTGATCAGTTAACCCAACAATTTCATCAGACAAATCATCTAAAATTTTACCATACTTTAGATTATCACTAACAGTTTTTTGTTTTCTGATATATGTTCCATTATTTATATTAAATCCAAATTGTAGGTGATTCTCACATACATTCCTTATTTCATCTATAATTGATTCTTCCTTGATTTCCATTAGAATTCTACCAGTTTTAACTTGTAAATCAATTTTTTGACCTTTGATAGATATAACTTTACGATCAGGATGTCCCATTTCAGCTGGAGGTAGTCTTTGTCCATGTAAGACCATTTTTATTATACCTTCAATTTCATCAAGATCTTTTAACAATTTTTCAGTTGTATCAGCACTTAAATATCTGTTTGGAAAAATTTCAATATCCATTCAATCATCTCCTTTACATTTCACAACAATTTCGCAACATTTATAAAGATATTCCAAATTTCAAGCCATTATTCAATATTTACTTATAAAATTTAATCATCAGTATGTTTTTCAGATGAAAATTCTTGCATTTCATTTAACTCACCATATAATACAGATTTCCTATTTATATTCCTTAATACAGTTGTTATAGTAGCTAAAATACATAGGAACCCTGTTGCAAACATAATAGTACTGATTGAATTTGATAAAATTGATTGACTTGCCAATAGTATTTCTCCATTATACCCTGCTGTGCTTAAGCTCATTGTGAGGAAAATACTTACAAAAGATACTCCTAATGCCCCACCAAGGCTTTTAGCAGTTGTTGATACACTTGAAGCAATAGCAGTTTTTTCTCGAGGAAGAGCACTCAAAGTTTCAGTAGTATTTGGACTTGTAAATAAACCATTCCCAATCCCCCATAAAATTAAGGCAATTATCATCATACTAATGTTCATTATCAAATAAGCATAACCTAACAACACAAAAGAAACTGTAGATATCAGTACAGCAATTCCTGAAGCATATTTTGAGTGATATTTATCATAAAGTTTCCCTCCAATCGGTGATGTAACTACCATTGCTAAAGAAACAATCATGAAGAATAATCCTACTTGTGAAGGATTGTAATCCATAACTCCTTGAAAATAGAAAGGACCTACAATAATTGCCATATTTAGAGCTATAGAAAAGATTAACAAACTTAGTACAGGTAGTGAAAAATCTCTATTTTTAAATATAGATAAATCAAGCATTGGATCTTTACATTTAGATTCCTGTATGATAAATATAACAGTAGACAATAGGAATACAACTCCATACATTACCAAATACATAGTGAATGATATACTATTGGCTAACTCACCACAAAACATTATTAATGTTGCTACAGAAATAACAAAGGTTATTGTCCCTATCCAATCTATATTAAGATTCTTTGAAGTGTTTTCAGGGATTTTAAGATATTTTAGAGCACCTAAAATCAGAACAACACCAAGTGGTACATTTACTAAGAATATATACTGCCAACCAATGAAGTTAGTAATAAATCCTCCAAGTCCAGGACCTATTAAAGAACCTACAGCTAATGTAGCTCCAAAATATCCCATAGCTTTACCTACTTCATTTGGAGGGAATGCATGAAAAAGTATTGCACCAGAAACTCCTGCTATCATAGAAGCACCTATAGCTTGAACTATACGAAAGATGATAAGTTCAGTAATCCCAAAAGATAAACCACACCCTAATGAACTTAATGTAAACAAAATCCATCCCATCAAGAATAATTTTGTTTTACCAGTATATTCTGAGATCTTTCCAAAAAATATAAATAATGCAGTCATTACTACCAAATAACCAGTTATTATCCATTGTGATAATCCTACATCTATGTTGAATTGTGTAGTAATTGTTGGTAATGCTATTGTAACCATATATCCATCTAATATTGACATTAATACGCCAATTAGAACTATAGTTGAAATTATATACCTGTTTTTATAAACATGATCAGATATCTCTTGATTTTGACTTGTATTTTCCATTATCAAATCTCCTAATTTTCATGATATAACCAACAGTTTTTTATATGACTATTGGTCATTATCATAACTAGTGGACAAACAGATATATAAATATTTCGATAAAATTTACAATTAACTAATGGCCAAATGAAATAGATGAAAAATATGTAAAAAGTAGATAATAAATTAATAAAAAATAGGATATATAGTCGTTAAACGAGAATAATTTTTTAAAAATATGCATTTTGACTAAAATAAATGTTTAATCTTAAAAAAAGGAAAATGAAATATTAATTGGATTTTTTAATTAAAATTATTATGATTATTATAATTATTTTATAATTATTTGATATAAAATTATTATTTGATATAAAGCTGACTTACAAAATCATCTAGCTCTTTAGTAAAATTTACATAATTTAACCCTTGACCTTCAATTATCATTCTAAAGTCAAAAGGCAAATTACCCATATTTTCACAAATTAGAATCTGTAAAATTGTTATTTTTAAAGGGTCAACATCCGATCTTATTGTTCCTTCCTTTATGCCTAATTTTATAGATTTATACAATGTAAAGAAAATTTTCTCCCGTAACTTAAAAATTTCTTTTATAGTTTCATTAGCATTTAAGAAATTAGAGGGAATATGTACCGAATAAAACATACTCTTCATCAAAATTTCGCTGTAATCACTACTTAGCATATAATTTAAATCAAATCTTCCTGATTTGAGGTAATTATAAGCTTGGAAATATTCATGATATTTTTTGATGAATTTTTCATATGCCTTTTTAAATGCATTAAGTTTTTCAATTCCTGTATCTTCTTTTCCAACTTTTTCTTTGATCATGAAACTTAAAATATTAACTCCACGCAAAACTACAGCATAAAAAAGTTCTTCCTTATTATCAAAGTAAATATAAAGGGTTGATTTGCCTAATCCAACTTCTTTAGCTATACTATTCATAGAAACATTATCATATCCTTTTGAAAAGAAAAGAGTTTCTGCAACATCTAATATATCATTACATCTTTGTTCCCTTTCTCTTTCCTTCCAATTTGAAACTGACATTCTTTCACCAATATATCTTATTATTTATTATCTTAATACTTTGACATCTAGATATTTATACATATATAAAGTTTCTATCAATAAATCATATAATAAATATTTTATATTTTACATTTTCAAGTTTATTTTTGGTTTATTTCTGACAATATACTTTTATAGATATATTAATTAAATATAATTATATATTTTTCTATTTATAAAATAAGCACCAATAATCATACATAAAATAATAAATTAGTAGTTAAACTAAAATATTTACTACAATTATAAGGTAATGATAATAAAATAATAAAATATATAGAAATATAAAATATATAGAATATAAGAATATAAACTTAATAAATATAAATTTATTTAATATAAACTTATTAAATTCTAGAATAAATTTGATATAAAAACCAAAATAATTAATAAAAATTAATAAATAAAAACAGATTATAAAATTACAAATATAGGTATTGTTATGATAGGAATAAGTGCCGATTTTGATCCAGTACATTTAGGACATGTAAAGCTAATTGAGAAAGGAAGAGAAATAGCTGAAGAAACTGGAGACAAAGTAGCAATATATTTAAACAAGGGTTTTAGTGCAAATCATGCTCCATTTTTTACTTCTTTTGAGGCAAGGAAAGATATGGCTTTAGCAGCTGGAGCAGACAAAGTAGTTGGGATTGAAGGACTCCACCATAGACTCACATTAGCATATTCTGTTCCAATAAGAATAGCTATGATGATAGAAGATGGAGTAGTGGATTACATTGATGCAGCTAATGTATCTACACCAAAAATTGTCAAATATGCGGAAAAATTTGTAAAACAAGGCATATTTGTTGGAATTCCAAGAGATCTCCCCAATAGAAATGTTATAAGATGGTTTGCAGTAAATGAATTTTTAAAAGAAAAATATGGACGAAACATGAAATTTCATATCATACCAGAATTAGAATTTAATGGAAAAATTTCTGGAAGAGAAATTAGAAGGTCAATTATTGAAAATGATATGGAAATACCAGAGCAAACAAAAGAATTACTACCAAAATCAACCATAAAAATTCTTGAAAGAGAGATAAAGAAAGGTACAATTCCTGAAGAAAGAAACTGGAAATATATTAATAAAAGGATGAATACTTGTTCTCGTCCAAATCTCATGAAGTTAGCTTATTTAAATGGAAATGCAATAAATGAAATAGTAAAAGGTAGGGTTTACAGAGATGAAGAGTCTGTTTGGGCAACTTTTAGACGAGCAGGTTATGGGCCAGTTCTCACTAGATTAGCTATTAGTGCTATTGAAGAAAAAGTAAGCAGACAAGAAGTTGTAAATTTAATGAGGAGCTATGAAAAAAAAGGTGTAATACCACATGAACAAAGTGTGGATAAGGTAATCGAAAGATCTTATTATGTAGCTACACAGTGTGAAAAAGGAGAATTAGCTAGTATAGCTAACGAAGAATTCAGAAGTAATCCAAATATAACAATGGATGAAATTCCATTATCTTTTGATGCAGGACTATATCTTACAAAATTTGAAACAAAATTACTTAATAAAAAATTAGATAATAAAAAATCAGAACAAAATCAAAACATGTCAGAAGAATTAATTCCTCAGATATATGTTGATAAAGATGGGAAACTTTCCTGTGAAATTAAAGTAGATAAAAAGAAAATCAAAACTAATCTAAAGCTACCTGCTAAAGAAGTTACATATCTTAGATATATAATTGATTCACAATTTATTCCAGTATCTGCTAATATAATAAAAACAAAATCTGGTTTTAGAATAAGAATACTCATTAATGAATAAGGGATTAATTTAATAAAATAAGAGTATATAAAATAAAAAAATGTAGAATAGATTAATTGCTACTTATTTAATATCTTTAAATTTATTTTTAGTAGCTTCAGTAATAATGAGGTCATCTTGAAGACTTTCTTTATTAGAATTTTCTTTTAAAAATTCAAAAATTTCAGTCATTTCTTGAAATTTTCTTTCATGGGATTTAGTTAAACTATCTATACGAGATTTTGTTTGTTCTTCAAAATTTTCTCCCTCTGTATTAATCAAAGATTCAAATAACTCTTTAGTTAAACCCATATTTTCAGAAAGATTAAAAACTTCATAAAGTAAGGCTGTTACTCCTTTTGTATATATACTTCGAAGCATCTTTATATATGCACTATCTTCAACATTTTTACTGATAACATGAATATTAAGACCATAATCATTTAAAACTTCTAATTCATTAGCATTTTCTCCAGATACATAAATTAAAGATTCTGGAGATTTTATACTGCCCATAATAGCGCCTTTAATAAAAATAGAATCATCTTCTTCAACAGAAGAATAAGTTACATTATTACTATAATTATTTGTATAGCCACTATTATAATTAATAGTATTTTCAAAAATACTACTTATTTCTAAAGTTTTTTTAGGAGAAATATTATTTAAATCTAAAAAAACTCCATTTACCAACGAACCATATTTTTTAGCTACATCTAATGCTTCATAAGGAGTTGTTGCAGAAATTAAAATATCTGAAGATTCAGCTACTTCTTCAAAACTATCAACCATAGTAGCTAAAGAGTTTTCAGCTAATTTCTTAGTTTCTTGACTTCTACCTTCTGTAGAACTTATTACTTCAACATCATTATCATAAAGTCTTCTTGTTAGAAGCCTTCTTGTTAATATTGAAGCTACTTCTCCAAACCCAATAAATCCTACTTTCAATTTAACACCACTATCACAACAGCTATATCCTTATTATCATATTTTATTTGTTGTAATTTTTTATAAAATATTTTTAAAATATTTTTGAAATATTTTTAATGATTTTTTAAAGATTTTTAAAATTTTATCTTAATTTCATCAATTATTCTTTTTGTTTTTATAATATTAAATACTTTATATTATTAGATATCTAGTAGATTAATTATTAGATTAATTATTAGGTTAATCAATAATTAATTGAAATATTATTTTAATAGAAATATTAGTTAAAATTATAAAATTATAAAAGAATCTTATAATTTATAAAATAGTCTTATAATTTCAACAAAATATTTTCTCTTTCACCAATACCAATATCTTTAGATACTGCACTGCATTTTACACAAAGAAGAGAAAAAACATCTTTACCTTCAAGATTAGTTTCAGTTAAACCTTCATAATTGCCAAGTCCTTTAGCTATTACAAAATCTGAATTATCAAAAAGATTTTTAAATTCTTGAGATGCTTCATCATATATCAAACCTATAGAATCAGTTCCAATAGTTGTTAATTTAGCTATTTCATCTAAACCAACAGATTTAGCATCTTCCATGCATGCATCATTGAGAATTGGTTTTTCTTTGAGAGCTACTGTTACATTAAGACCAAGTTCAATTAATTTTTCAATAAGTAGCTTATCAAAAACGATTTCACCAGTATTATCAACTAAAAAGAGGACATCTTTATGATTAGAAATAGCTTCTTTAAATTGATCAATTTGATTGATAGCTAAATTTTTATCTAAATTTGACAAAATAAATTCCTGAGGATTAAAATCAAGACCTAAAGCTCCAAAATCTAGTATATTACCAACAATAGCTATTTTAATATAATTCTCTAGACTATTATCTTCTTCAAGAAGTTTTTCAATCATGGGAAGAAATTCTAAAGCTATTTTATTACCAATGACCTTTTCTTTTGAATAAGGATCAGAACAATTAGTTTTTTCTTTAATCATTCGATGAATAACAGAACCTAATTTATTAGAAGAAGCATTTTGAGTATAATTATCAGCTAAAAAGTCAAAAATATCCTCAATAAGGTTAATTTTTAATTCATTATCATCAGTAGCTAAATCCATAGCTTCTTTAGCTTGACGAATAAAACAAGGCCCACATTCATAGTAGACTTTCATATTTACCCTCCATTATCTACTATCCTCCATCATCCACCATATATTATTTGAATTATTTGAATTTCATCCCCATCTTGAATCTTTTCATCTTCTATAACAATATCTCCATTTTTTTTAGCTACAATTGTTTCAGAAGATAAATCCATTTCATTAAGTACATCTTTTATAGAAGTATTATCATTATCAAGAGATTTTATTTCATTTTTATTATTAAATATAAGTTTAAAATTCATTTTATCATCTAATTTATACACAATATATATTTAAATTCATTTTAAAATATATGCATTTGATTCATTTTAAAAAAATTTTATCTATTAATTTATTATCTATTAAAAAAATATACTTAAAAGTATACATAAAAATATCATAAATTCATTAAAAATAATTTATAAAATTACTTTTTTATCAAGCTCTTCTAAAAAGGTACATGCCCTACAGACTTTATTTGAAGAAGGTTCACCACAAATACTACATCTTTCAAATTCAAATTCGCTTTTATATTCTTTCTTTAAAGCTTTTTTAATTTTATCAAAACCACTTAATGTAGAATACATTATAGTAGGATGATCTTTAGAAAGATTTTTGATTATTTCACCAATTTCTCCTCTAAAAGATTCTTGAGAATATGGACAACCTGCAAAATGAACTTCAAGTTCCCTAGCTATTGCATATAAACCAATTTCTTTTTCTGGAATTTCACGAAGAGGTTTAATTTTTGGAGTAAAAAGTGGACTTTTTGAATCTGTTATAGGACCAATTTTAGTTAAATTATCTATATTTCCTTCGAGGTAATTCATAAGAATTGCTTGAGTTTCGTCATCAAGGTTATGTCCAGTAGCTATTTTACTAGCTCCAAATTCACGTGCAACTCTATTTATTATCCATCGACGAAATACTCCACAATATGTACAAGACCCTCTATGATTAGGACGATTCATAATTTCATCAAGAGTAATACCATAAGATTCTTCAAAGGAAACTACCTTATGCTCTATTCCTAATCTTTTTGCATGATTGATAGCTATAGCAACACCATCTTGACGATATCCTCCAATTCCCTCATCAACAGTTACTGCACATAAATCAATTATATTACGTTGACGAAAAGTATCAAGAATATCAAGAAGAGTTACACTATCTTTACCTCCAGACAGTGCAACAAGAACTTTATCTCCTTTTTCAAGAAGTTTTTCTTTTTTTATTGTTTTAATTGCTTTTTTTTGAATACTTTCAACAAAGCAATCTTGGCATAAAGCTTGACCAGACTGTTTACGCCTTATAACAATTTTAGGATTTCCACATTTTGTACAAATTTCCATAATTATTTCACTACACTATTATATCTCTAATATCATAAATATCTAATTACATATCTAATTCAAATCAAAAGGTCTTTTGAACAAATCAAAGTCTTGAATATATTCTTTACCAGTTATCATAGCTATTTCTGCTTTTTGAAGTTCAGCTCCTAAATATGCAGCATGTTCCATTCTTGTTATGATTCCTTGCCTTACTAATTCATCATATATTTCTTTTGTATATTTTCCTTCGATAGTCAAATCAGGAACTGTCTTTTTAAAGTGAGTCACAATAATTTTGCTATTTTCTGGATGGATAGCATGTTCGACTCTGATCTTAAAGCTACCTGCTGGATCAAGGACAAAACGATTAGCTTCTCTTGCTTGTTCTACTGGAACATCAAAATCAGAATCTTCAAGGCCATCAATATCTTGTCTTTTCTTTTTATCTTTAAAAACAAGGAGATTTATACCAAGATCCTTTGGAATAGAATTTCTATTTTTAGCTAAAAACATCATTTTACTAGCTATAGATAGTTCATAAACACTCCCAGTAGTTTTTCCACTTTCTTCAGGAGTAAAAAGAATACTAGCTCCGAGTTCCATAGCTATTCCTGCAAGCAAAGCATTAACCCCAACAGAATCAGAATCCATTAATTCATTCACATTCCCTACACCAAAAAACATTGGATTATTATGAATTTTATGATATTCTCTACATGCAATAATAGAATCAACAATACTACTACTATTAACAGGATCAAGAATTAAATCAGCTATGATTTCAACACCTTCAATTTTACACTCATCAGATAATTCAACCATTCTAGAAATTCTCTCTTCAACAGTATGTGGAACTTTGCCCTCAGTAAAATTAGTTGGTAAAGCTACAGCAGGAACATTATGTTCTTTAAGTAAAGATGAAACTTCTTTATAATTTCCCAGGTCTATACTTAATACCATATCTATTCCATGTTTAATAGCTACACTTATTTCTTTTGGATTAAGTGTATCAATACTAAGAGCTTTTTCACCAACAATTGGACGGAGAGTAGCTATCATATCTGGAATTGTATCCGATTTATCTTCACCAGCCACCATCCCAATATCAATCATATCTGCACCATTAGCTAAAAAGTATTCAGCTTTTTTAATTAATTCTTCTTTAGTTAAAATTGGTGCATTAGCTATTTCAGCTAATATTCGCATTGGAAAATCTTCTCCAACAGCTAATTTTCCAACCTTAATATTATTTGGCTTTTTAAGAAGTTCCTCCCTTATTTCCAAATCTGACTCGAAATCAGATATAAATTCAATAGCTTGTTTCCTTTTTTCTTCTTCAATTAATTTATCTGCAGGTTTATTAGTTGAAAGATCCAAATTCCCATCTAATCCATCAATCAAATCAAGAACCATTTTTAAATCAGCTGCATCAGTAGATCCCTTAAATGTTGGAATATTTAAAGCAAAAGCAATATCAGCAGTAGATTTCCTCATAAGTCCAGGAGTTATAATCATATCAATCTCACCGTTAGCTAATTCATTGCTATAATAATCCTCAATTTCATTAATTATCATTCTAGGAGTTAAAAAAGCAGCTATTTGAGTATCAGCTATATGTATCATTACATCATGATTTGAATCTTTAGCTGCTTTTTCAACTAATGGAAAAGCTAAATTTCCGGTTACAATAAGTATCTTCATAAAATCCTCTTCAATTTTTTGATTTCATTGACTAACTTTATTAAATTTATTAATTTAATTAATTTAATTAATTCTAGATTATTTTAATCTTAATATGAATATTTTATTGAATAATTTTATAATTGTATAATTTTTTATAATATAATATAATATAAGATTTTTATTAATTATATCTTTAATTATATTTTTCATAAATTATATAGCTACTATTATAAAATATATAAAATAAGCAATTATACTAAATATACTAAATATAATAAATATAATAAATAAATTAAATAAAATAAATAATTATAATCATTAATTAAATATAAACTTAAAAATATAATAATAAATAATCATGAAATATATTTGAAATAATATAAGAAATAATATAAAAAGAGATTATATAAGTTTTATATAATAAATACAATAATAAATCAATCTTTATAATAAATGATTACTATTTTTATAATAATTTTAAAAAATAAAAAGAATCATATATCATTCCTAATGTTATATATAAAAATACTATTTTTGTTCAATGTGAATGATGTATTACTAAAACTAATATTGATATGTTCAATTTTGTATAAATTATAAAAGTTTATATATCTTGTAATTTATAATGATTATACATGATGAATGGAGGAAATTTGAATGATTGAAATTCGTTTTCATGGTCGTGGAGGACAAGGTGCCGTTACCGCAGCAGAGATTTTAGCTAAAGCTGCATTCGAAGATGGGAAATATTCACAAGCATTTCCGTTTTTTGGAGTAGAAAGACGGGGAGCACCTGTTATGGCGTTCACAAGAATTGATGATAAACCAATACAAGTTAGATACCAAGTTCAAAATCCTGACTACGTAGTTGTACTTGATGATGGACTATTAGATGTTGTAAATGTCTTTTCTGGAGTAAAAGATACTAGTAAGATTATCATTAACACTAACAAAAAAGAAAAACTAGAAAGCAATAAAGACAAAGAAGTTTATGATATCGATGCAACTGGAATTGCTCTTGAAAATCTAGGAGTTCCTATTGTTAACACCATTATGTTAGGTTCATTTGCGAAAAAAAGTGGTGAAGTGACACTTGATTCCATTATTAAAGTCATAAATGAGACATTTCCTGGTAAATTAGGAGATAAAAATTCAAAAGCAGCTAAAATTGCTTATGAAACAATTTAGACAATTAATTTTATCAAATTTATCTAAAAATATATTTTAAAAAAATTACTTTAAAAAATTACTTTAAAAAAAATTTCTTTAAAATTACTAATTTAAAATTATTAATTAAATAATTAAAATATTAATTAAAAATACTAATTATAAAAAAATATTAATTATTAAAAATTTATTATAAAAATTACATTTAAATATTAAATATAATAAGGTGATGAGATGGATTCTATTGGAGGAGCAGTAACCAATCCCGGAAGTACTCGTAACAATAAAACCGGAAGTTGGAGAACATTTAAACCAACCCTTGATAAAGAAAAATGTATTGATTGTGATAACTGTATTATGTTCTGTCCTGAAGGATGTATCAATAAAGACCATGATATAGATTACGATTATTGTAAAGGCTGTGGCATATGTGAAGTAGAATGCCCAGTAAAAGCTATTAAAATGAAAAGAGAATAAAACTAATATAAAATAATAGAATTAATAAAAATTAAAATAATAATAGCTTAAAAATAATAGCTTAAAATAATTCATATAAAAGCTTAAATTCATATAATAGCTTAATTTCAAATAATATAGGAGAATTATTAATGACAAAAAAAGTTATGACAGCAAACAAGGCAGTGTCTGAAGCTGTTAAATTAGCTAAACCTGAAGTTATTCCTGTTTATCCTATTACTCCACAAACATCAATTTCTGAATATCTTGCACAATATGTTGCTGATGGAGATATTGATGCAGAATATATTAGAGTTGAATCTGAACATAGTGCCATTAGTGCAGCGCTTGGAGCAAGTGGAACAGGAGTAAGAGTTTTTACAGCTACATCCTCCCAAGGATTAATGCTTATGCATGAAATATTATATGCAGTTTCAGGAATGAGAATGCCTATAGTTATGGCTGATGCGAACAGATCAATATCAGCCCCATTAAGTATTTGGAACGATCAACAAGATTCAATAGTTCAACGAGATGCCGGTTGGATGCAAATTTATTGTGAAAATGGGCAAGAATCCCTAGACTCAATTCTTATGGCATATAAAACTTCTGAAAATAATAAAGTCTTATTGCCTTCCATGGTTTGTTTAGATGGATTTATATTGACCCATACAGTAGAACCAGTGGAAATTCCAGAACAAGAACAAGTAGACAGATTCCTTCCAAAATATAAACCAGAACATGCATTTTTAGATCCAACAAAACCAATGTCTCTTGGAACATTAACTGATCCTGATTATTACATGGAAGCTAGATATCAAGTTGAAGAAGCTATGGAAAATTCTTTAGAAGTTATAGATACAGTTAATAAAGAATTTGAAGAAGTTTTCGGAAGAAAATATGATTTCATTGAAGAATACAAATGTGATGATGCTGAAATCATAATCATGGCTATGGGATCAATTTGTAGTACAGTAAGAGTCTGTGTTGATGAAATGAGAGAACGAGGCGAAAAAGTCGGACTTCTTAAAGTAAGAGTATACAGACCATTCCCCGCAGAAAAGATTCAAAAAGCTGTGAGAAATGCAAAAGTAGCTGTACTTGATAAAAATATATTGTTTGGTGTTGGTGGAGCTTTATATAATGATGTTAAAGCTAAAATCGATGTTGAAGCATATGATTTTATTTTAGGACTGGGAGGAAGAGATATAACTCCAACTGAAATTGATGAAGTTGTAAATAAAACTAAAAATCCTGAAAAAGATATTAATTGGATTGGTTTGAAAAAATAAAGCTACAAATAAGAATTATAAATAATACAATTATAGATATGTGAATAATACAAAATTATGAACATAATTATACTAACATGATTATAATAAATAGGAGAGAATAAAAATGAAATTACCTGAAGAAGAACTTTTAGCACCAGGACACAGAGGATGTGCAGGGTGTGGAGCTACCATAGGAGTAAGGTTAGCTTTAAAAGCATTAGGTAGGAATACAGTAGCTATATCAGCTACTGGTTGTTTAGAAGTTATTACAACTCCTTTCCCTGAAACAGCTTGGGAAATACCATGGATACATGTAGCTTTTGAAAATGCTGGTGCAGTAGCATCTGGTGTTGAAAGAGCCCTTAGAGCTCAAGGAAAAACAGATACTAATGTAGTTGCTTTTGGTGGAGATGGAGGTACTGCAGATATTGGTATGCAAGCCTTGTCCGGAGCTATGGAAAGAGGACACAATTTAACTTACATTTGTTATGATAATGAAGCTTATATGAATACTGGAATTCAAAGAAGTGCTTCTACTCCTTACGGAGCATCTACCACAACTTCACCTCATGGAAAAGAAAGTTTTGGTGAAGATAAGCCTAAAAAAAATATGCCACTTATTATAGCTGCTCATGGAGTTCCATATGTAGCTACAGCATCTATTTCATATCCAGAAGACTTTATGAAAAAAGTTAAAAAAGCATCTGAAATTGATGGTCCTGCTTACATACATTTAAATCAACCATGTACAACTGGTTGGGGATATGATCCTTCAAAAACTATTGAACTTGGAAGATTAGCTGTTGAAACAGGTTCTTGGCCTTTATATGAAATTGAAAATGGTGAATTTGAATTAACATATAAACCACAAGATAGAAAACCTGTAAATGAATTTTTAAATGCACAAAAAAGATTTAAGCATCTTTCAGAAGAAGAGAAAACAAAAATTCAAGAATTTGTTGATAATCAATGTGCAGAATTAGGAATAAAATAAAAAACCACTGGAGGACTAAAGTTGGAAAAAATATTAGTTCAACCGGACTTGTGTGATGGTTGTTTAGACTGTGAAAGCGCTTGTTGCGGACTTTATGGAACTTCCAGAATAATCATTAGAGAAATCGATGGTACATATTATCCTATAGTTTGTCAACAATGTGAAGATGCACCTTGTAAAGCTATATGTCCTACTGAAGCAATTATTGGTAAAGGAATTGAAGAAGACAAATGTATAGCTTGTGGACTATGTATGATGGTTTGTCCATTCGGAGCAGTGAGTGTAGAAGATAGAAAAGCTCAAAAATGTAATCAATGCGAAGATAGAGATGAAGGACCAGCTTGTATTAAAGCATGTTCTAAACGAGCAATTTCTTTGTTGGATGTTGATAAAATCAAACTCCAAAAACAACAAGAGCACTTATCAAAACTTGCAGGAACTTCTAAAAAACCAAAACCTAAAGGGATATTGAATATATTAACTAGCAATACAAGAGCCAATAAATCTTACGAAGATGAAAGTTAATAAATTCTGAAAAGTAAAATTAATAAATTTTAGAAGATAATGTACTTTAGAAGATTAAAAAATAATAAATATTATAATTATTAATTATGAACTATGAGAAGGTTCTAAAATGAGTGAATTAGTTTCAAACCCAGAACTCTGTGTGGATTGTGCAAAATGCGAAAGAAATTGTCCAATGAATGCAATCAGAGTCAATGACGGAGTGCCTCTTTTCTGTATGCATTGTACACCAGAAAAAGCACCATGTCTTAATATTTGCCCAGAAGGAGCTATTGAAGAACTTGGTGGGGCAATTATTATCAATGGTGAAAAATGTATTGGATGCGGAATGTGTAGAGATGTTTGTCCTATTGGAGCTATTTCCATGGATGAAATCGGACAGGCAAAAAAATGTGATCTTTGTATAAACGAAGACGAACAACAATGTGTTGAATGTTGTCCAACAAATGCGCTTAGCAATGATTCTTCTGAAATGGTTTCCAAAAAACAAGATAAAATAGCTAACGAACTAAAAAGATTAAAAGGAGTTATGAAATAGTTTTTTGACTATTATAATATCTTCCAATTATTTTTTTACAATATTTTCCATAACATTAATGGTATTAGTAATATATAGTAGTAATATTTGTAGTATTATTAGTAGTATTAGTACCTAATTAGATTTTTTAATACATTTTATATCTTTTTTTAAACTTATAAATATAAAATAACTTATAAATATTTTATTTTTATAAATTATTTTTATACATTTTTATTATATGAATAATAATATTAAATAGAATATTAAATATGATATTAATAATGATATGAATAATTATAATCATATCAGCAAACATAATAATAACTTTAATATACTAATTTTAACAAATAAGAAACAATGAAATTTTTTAATAGCTAAAAAACTTAGTGAGGTAAAAAATGATAACAGAAAAACTTGTTGAAAATACTATTTATGAACTTTACAAAAAAGCTGTCATAACTCTACCTGAAGATGTTATAATGTCACTTGAAGAAGCTCTTAAAGTTGAAAGTGATGAGCTACCTCGCCTAAATATTGAAGCTATTTTGAAGAATATTGAACTTGCTGAAGAAAAATCAGTCCCAATGTGTCAAGATACTGGGTGTCCTATAATTTTTGTAAAACTTGGAAATGTTGAAGTTGAAGGTGGAAAATTATATGATGTATTATACAAAGGAATAATGAAAGGAGTCCAAAAAGCAACATCAAAAACACCACTTCGACCTAACATAGTAGATCCACTAACAAGAAAAAACACAGGAGACAATACAGGAGAGAATATCCCACAAATCGATATTGAATTAATAGATGAAGATTATATAGAATTTACAATACTTCCAAAAGGATTTGGCTCAGAAAATAACAACTTACTAAAAATGGCTTTACCTAGTGAAGGAATAGAAGGAATAAAAGAATTCGTTGTTGAATCTGTTTTAAAAGCTGGTGGAAAACCATGCCCTCCAATTGTAGTGGGAGTAGGAATCGGCGGTACCTCTGATCTTGTTTTAAAAACAGCGAAAAAAGCGCTTCTTGGAGATATTAGAGAAAAAAATCCAGACCCTCAACTTGCACAATTAGAAGAAGAACTTTTAAAAGAAATAAATGATACTGGAATTGGACCTATGGGACTAGGTGGAAAAACAACTGCTCTTAGTGTTAAAGTTGGAAAAATATCTACTCACACTGCAGGACTACCTATCGGAGTATGTATTCAATGTTGGGCTCACAGACATGCTACAGTGAGAATAAAATAAAATAATAATAAAATAACATGAATATTATCAAAATATAAATAATATTCGAAAAATAAGAAAAAATAGCTAAAAAATAAAAATAAATAACTAAAAAATAAATAATTAAAAAGTAGGATTAAAAATTAAAATCTTAATTAAAATCCTAATTAAAAAAATTAAGTTTTAGGTTTTTTGAAAGTCAACATGAAAATAGTCCTACTACCAATGTCAACAGCCCTATCAGCTATTCTTTCAAGGAATCTAGCTATGAATATTAAGTTAATAGTTTGAGTAATGTTTTCTTTGTCTTCAAACATGACATCAGTAACTTGTTCTAATATTGAACCAAAAAGATCATCTACTTTATCATCTTCTTTTCTAAGTTCTTTTGCCATATCTACATTTTGATCAAGAAATGCATAGATACCTTTACTTAACATCATTTGAACATAATCTGCCATATATTGTAAATCTTCCATTAATTTATCTGGAACTGAAGTATCTTTAATTAAAACTGATAATTCAGCCATATTAGCTGCTAAATAACCAATTCTTTTTACATGGCTGTTAATCCGAATAGTAGACTCAATAAACATCAAATCTCCAGCAACTGGTTGTTCTACAGCTATAAATTTAATACATCTTCTTTCTAAGTCAAATCCTGCTTCATCAATCTCTTTACTTTTAGCTATTACTTCTTCAGCTATATTTTCATCATAATCAGATAATAAAGTAATTGCTTTACGATGAGATTCAATAACCATTTGGCCAATTTTTTCTGCTTCGTCTTTCACATTGTTTATTCTATTTTTAAATGATATTCTTGGATATTCTTTATCCATTAAAACATCCCCTTATAATAATAATTTTTAATTTCAACTGGGATTTATTATGATTATATTTATTATGATTATATTTCATTATTAGATTATTTTAGTATAATAAAGATTCACTACAATAATTATTTTAGTAATAGATAATAATTTTAGTTCTAAAGGGTTTATCTAAAGAATTTATTACATAATAATTTTAGTCATATATAATTATA
Source organism: Methanobrevibacter sp. TMH8 (assembly GCF_020148105.1). Classification (NCBI taxonomy): domain Archaea; kingdom Methanobacteriati; phylum Methanobacteriota; class Methanobacteria; order Methanobacteriales; family Methanobacteriaceae; genus Methanobrevibacter; species Methanobrevibacter sp. TMH8. The sequence goes on along the minus strand of NZ_JAHLZE010000022.1, from coordinate 103,377 downwards.
TTAATTTATATTATTTCTAAAATAAATAATTATCACTTCAACTAACCAAATCTTCCAGTGATATAATCTTCAGTTCTACTATCTTTTGGATCTACAAATAACTTTTCAGTTAAGTTACTTTCAATAATTTCTCCATGCAAGAAAAATGAAGTGTATTTTGATACTCTTGTAGCTTGTTGCATGTTATGAGTTACAATAATAATTGTATAATCTTTTTTTAACTTGTGAATTAAATCTTCTACTTTTGTAGTAGAAATTGGATCAAGTGCAGAGCAAGGCTCGTCCATTAAAATAACTTCAGGATTGTTAGCTATTGTTCTAGCTATACACAATCTTTGTTGTTGCCCTCCAGATAATCCCATAGCAGAATTATCTAGTTTATCTTCTACTTCATCCCATAATGCAGCTGCTCTTAAACTTTCTTCTACTCTTGCAGAAAGAGTATCATTATCACTAATTCCATGAACTTTAAGTCCATAAGCAACATTTTCAAAAATAGACTTTGGAAATGGATTTGGTTTCTGAAAAACCATACCAACTTTTTTTCTAAGATCTACTACATCCATCTTTGGATCATAAATATCTTGTCCATCAAGATAAACATCCCCATTATGGGAAAATGTTGGAATTAAGTCATTCATTCTATTAATAGTCCTAATGAATGTGGATTTACCACAACCAGAAGGCCCAATAAGTGCTGTAACAGTATTATTAGGTATCTCTATATTAACATCTTTAAGAATATGAGCATCCCCAAAATACACATTTAAATTTTCTACTTCTATTCTGTTCATATTAACCCCTTATTAATTATATATCTATTAAAATTGCGTTAATTTAAAATTACGTTAATTCTATTGTATTAACTTCCATTATATTAACTTTTATTATATTATCTTCCCATCATCTTCCTTTGATATCTGTCTATTAAGTAATTAGTGATTATGGTAACAGCAAGTACAATTATAACAAGGACAGCTGCAGTTCCATATGCATTTGGAAGAGATATACCTTCAGTAGCTAAAATATACAAATGAAGTGGAAGTGGCCTTCCAGGATCAAATATTGAAATTGGTAAAGAAAGTGAAGCACCAACTGCAAACATAACTGCTGCTGCTTCAGAGATAGCTCTTGTCATTCCAAGAATTATTCCTGTAACAATTCCAGGAATAGCTGCTGGAAGCACAACTCTATAAACAGTTTGCCATTTTGTAGCACCTAATCCATAACTACCTTCACGATAAGAACTAGGTATCGAGGATATTGTAACTTCAGATACCTGAAATATTGTTGGAAGTGCCATTATAGCTAGAACTAGCCCTCCTGAAAGAATTGACCATCCCAAACCAATAGCTACTACAAAAAATGCCAAACCAAAAAGCCCATAAACAATAGATGGGATTGAAGCAAGTGTTTCTGCACCAAATCGTATAAGTCTTGTAATTTTACTTTCACCAGCATATTCAACAAGATAAACTGCAGCACCAACACCTAAAGGAGTAGCTACAAGACCTGCAATAAGAGTAACATAAAGACTAGATATAATCATTGGGAAAATTCCACCAGAAGCTCCAGAATCAATAGGGTTTGAAAATATAAATTCAAAATTCACTACTGGAAGTCCCATTACTAATATATAACCTATTATTAGTATAAGTATTAAAACTGTAACTATTCCAGAAATTATGAAAATTCCATTCATTATTTTTTGAGATGTCTTAGGAGATAGAAACTTTTGTGAATTTAAACTCATAAATAACCTCCTCCAACATCAACTTTATATTTACGTTGTATATAATTTGCAATTAACAATAGTATAATTATTATTAAGAAAAGGACAATAGCTGTTCCAAATAGTGCATTATAATGAAGACCAGTTGCATAACCCATTTCTAAAGCAATATTAGAAGTTAAAGGCCTTACTGGATCAAATATAGATCCTGGAATTTGTACAACATTACCTGCCACCATAATAACTGCTAATGTTTCACCTATTGCTCTTCCCATTCCTAAAATAATAGCCGTGATTATTCCAGGTAGAGCTGCAGGAAAGATAATATGCCTTATTGTTTGCCAGTTTGTTGCACCAAGACCAAATGAAGCTTCCCGGTATTCATGAGGAACTGCCCTTAATGAATCTTGAGAAATAGTTATAATAGTTGGTAAAACCATAACAGTCAAAATTAAAGCTGCAGTGAATAAACTGAATCCAGTACCTCCAAAATGAGTCCTTACAAATGGAACTAGGACAATTAAACCAAAAAATCCATAAACAACAGAAGGAATACCTGATAAAGTTTCAATAGCAGGTTTTAAAATTTTTCTTACACTATTAGGAGCTACTTCTGCCATAAATATAGCACACAGAAGAGACAACGGTACTGCCATGAGTAAAGATAATAGAGTCACATAAATAGACCCTATAATCATAGCAAATACACCATACTGCCCATCATTTGGAGACCAAATCATTCCAAATAAGAAATTAAAGAATCCATATTCTTGAAAAGCAGGAAGTCCTTGCATTAATATAAATACAACAATTAGAAGAATTACAATAATAGAAAAGATAGCTGTTATAAAAAGCCCTTTTTCTATTAAAAATTCAGATAGTCGATTATTTTCCATAATGAACCTCAATATATGAATATTTATAAATAAAAATATTTTTAAATCAATGATTTGTTAATGTTAATTAATTATAAATAAATTACTATTTATAATAACTTACTATTTAAAATAAATTACAATTAATTATATTTAAAATATTACAATTAGTTGTAATTAGAATTATTTGTAAATAATAATTTAATTATAATAAATATTTTTTCAACTATAAATAAATTTTCAACTATAAATAAATGATTTTAATTTTAATAACTATAATCATATTTTAGATAATTTTAAATTTGATAAATATTAACTTAGATAACTTAAGTTGGAACAATTTTTGCTTCTTTAATAATCTTTATACCTGCTGGAGATTTTACCCAATCTAGGAATAATTTTACATCACCTGTTGGTTTACCTTTAATTAAGAATAAAAAAGGTCTTTGAAGAGGATATTCTTCGTTAGCTATTGTTTCATCACTTACAGAGACATTATTTACAGATAATGCCTTTACATCATCACTCATATGAGCATAGGATATATATCCAATAGCGTTTGGATCAGATGCAACAGATTGTTTAACTGATTCAGTAGAACTTTGGACAATTGCATTATTTATTATTTTTGTATCATCCATGACCACAGATTCAAAGGCAGATCTTGTTCCAGAACCCTCTTCACGAGTAATGACATTAATTTTTCCAGATTTGCCTCCAACTTCTTTCCAATCTGTGATATCTCCATTGAATATATCTCTTATCTGTTCAGTTGAAAGTTCCGTGATATTATTTTTATTACTAACACTTATAACAATACCTTCTTTTCCAAGTTCTAATTCAGTAATGTTGTCTTTTTCATCATCCGAAAGTGATTTTGAACTCATTCCAATATCAGCAAGGCCATCATCTGTACTCCTTATACCCATTCCAGATCCTCCTCCTTGAACAAAAATTTTGATTTTAGAATGGTTTTCCATGAAATTATCAGCTAATTGTTCTGCAAGAGGCTGCATTGAAGTAGAGCCTACAACATCAATCCTTTCATAACTTTCATTAGGATTAATCATTATATAAGCTAAAATAATAGCTATTATGACTATGATTATTATCTTAATTTTTGAGTTCAAAACATCACCTTAATTTTACTTCAACTTGTAAGTATTTAAAAATTAAGGTTGAGTTATGATAGAAAAATATAAATTGATGAATATATAATGAAATAGGATAAAATTATGATAAATAATATAAATTTTTAATGAAGTTATATTTAATAAAGTTATATATTCTTCTAATTGTTATATATTTTCTACTTCATTCTTTTTTAATTATTATCCTATAATTATATCGTTTATTATCTGTATTTGTATTTATTCGTATTATCTTTGAATATTATATGTTTTTTAACTAATTTATAATTATAATTATTATAAAATTATAAATTATAAAATTAAATATTATAAAATTGTAAAAGTATGCAAATAATTTACAACTATTAATTCTTATAGCTAAAAAAATTCTATTAATTAACTACCTATTAATTAACTACTAATTAGTTAATTAGTTAATAATTATAAGTAGTTAATAATTATGGTAGTTAAATTATTAGAAAATTTATAATTATTTAGAAGAGTTAGTTGAATTATTAGTACTTTTTACAATTTTTTCTTCATTTAAAACTTTAGTTCCTTCTGCACTCATGACCCAGTCAATGAATTCTTTTACATCACCAGTAGGAGTTCCTTTAACCAAAAAGATAAATGGTCTTTGTAATTCATAACTCCCGTCAGCAATAGTTGCATCACTAGGAGCTACTCCTCCAACAGTTACTGCTTTTACATCATTACTCATAGAAGCATATGATACAAAACCTATAGCTGCAGGATCTTGTTTAACAGATTGTTTAACTGCTTCAGTAGAACTTTGAACAATTGCATCTGATTTTATTTTAGTGTCTTTACCCATAATCATAGTTTGGAATGCATCTAATGTTCCAGAACCTTCTTCACGAGTTACTAAATGAATTTCTTCATCTGGACCTCCAACATCTTTCCAGTTAGTAATTTTACCAGAATAAATATCTTTAAGTTGTTCTGTAGATAAATCAGATACAGTATTTTTAGTGTTAACAGCTATGACAATACCATCTTGACCAAGTACATATTCAGTAAGTCCTTGCTTTTCATCAGCTTTCAAATCTTTAGAACTTGTACCAATATCAGCAGTTCCATCTTGAGCACTTTTAATACCTACACTAGATCCTCCACCTTGAACATTAATCTTAACATTTCCATGAGCATTTTGGTAGTCTTCAGCGAGTTTTTCAGCGACCGGTTGAACAGAAGTAGATCCAACTACATTAATAGTAGAAGCACTCCCACCACTGGTTAATACTAAAGCAGCTATAGCAATTATAGCTACTATTACAACTATTATAATTATATTACTCTTTTTCATAATAAATTACCTCAAAGTTAGGTTATAATTCTGAGTATATAAAGATTACTATAAAGTGAACAAAAGTACATAAAATAGGAACAAAATAAATAAAAAAATATAGAAAATGAAAGTTGTATCACAAAAAGTGTAATAATTATCATAGTTAGTATATGTTCTTAAAATTAAAAATTAGATAGTGATGAATCTATTTATAGTTTAAACCATATGATTAAAAGCTAAAAACTATTAAAGTTTCTTTAAAGAATAAATTATCAATTGAAATATCGATTAAATAATTATTTAGAAATTTAAACAGCATATATCCTAAATTTACATTATTTGAATATTAAAATAAATGTAATAATATTTTAAGAACTGAATATATATTTTTAGATAATTTAAAAATAATTTCATTATTGGATTATAACAAAAAAATTTAAATTCTATTAAAGATAAATAATTATAACAAATTGATATTATTGAGAATTAAGGAAATTTGTTAATAATTAAGGAAATGATAAGATGCATGATACTAATGATGAAAGCTATAAAAGAGCTAAAAAACGATTAGAAGATGTAAAAGGATTTTATACTAATTTGATTTCATATATTATAGTTAATATTTTCTTATTTATTATAAACATGATATTTACACCTGGATTTTGGTGGTTCTTATTCCCATTAGTATTCTGGGGAATAGGTGTTGTATTCCACTTTTTAGGGGTTTTTGTCTTTGAAAAAAGAGTTTTTGGAAAAAAATGGGAAGATAAAAAAATACAACAATATATGGAAGATGAAAAAAAATAAAAAATGATATTTTTGTATTATATGAATCTTATTTGATTAATTATTAAATTAAGATATTTAACTTAAGTTATTTAATTATTTAATTAAGTTATTTAATCAAATTATTTAATTAAGTTATTTAATTAATTTATCTCTTATATTTATTTCTTATATTTATTTTTAATATCTATTTTTATATCTATTCTTTACATTTATTCTATATATTTAATTTTTATATTTAATTAATTATCTATCATCTCTAAAGGATCTTGGAACAGTAGAACGAGGAATATTCTTATGAAATTCAGTAGCTGTGTCCATTATTTCTATACAAATATCTCCAATTCTTTCAAATGATTTAACTAGTCGAGACAGATAGATATAATAAGTAGATTCTTCTTTATCCTCAAAGGAAGTTTCAGCCATTTCAATAGCTATATAATTAAGAGCTTTTTTCTGGAGAGAATGAACTTTTTCTTCTAAATCCATAATATCCCCTTTAAGAGATAAATCCTCTTTTAGAAAAGCATCCATAGAAAAAGATATCATTTTATCTACAGATTTGTACATAGATTTTAAAGTAATCATAATTTCATCATTTATCTCATTTGGTTCATTTAGTACAAATTTTGAAAAATGATCACAATAATCCCCAATCCTCTCTAAATCATAACCTATCTCATTAAAAATAAGTGTTTTTGAAAATTGAGTAGAAGGGTCTATACTTACAACTGTTTCAACAGAAGAACGTAGTTTTTCAAACATATTGTTAGTTGCATAATCCATTTCCATAGCTATCTTTGCTTTTTCTTTATCCCCATTGATTAATGCTTCAAAAGCTGTTTTTAATTGTTTTGACACATGATCCGCCATGTTTTGTAACATTCCTTTGATTAAAAATGAAGCAGAATGATCATTTGAAAATAAATTATCTTCATCCCCATAAATCTCTTCATATTTTTTTAAATCAAGAATATAAGATCTTTTCACAATATTTTCATCAATCAAAGGTTTAAGAAGTCTTGTGACATAACGCCGAGTAAGACCTAATCTTTCAGCTATTTCATCCTGAGTAGCAGGGTTTTCATATAATATAACATCTAAGATATCTTTAAGAGTTTTATTAGTTTTTGTCATTTTATCAAAATATAATATGCATTAGCTATATAACAAATATACCAAATATATACTGCAATATATTAGAATATATAACAATATACACAATATGAACATAATTAATATATAAGAATAGTTTTTGTTTAATAAAATTTATTTTTAATCTATTTTTATATATTTTTAATTTATTTTTAATTATATATTAAATTATATAATTATATCAAATTAATTATCTAATTATATAATATATCTAATTTTATAAAAATATAAAAAATTATATCAAAATAAAATATAAAAAATTAAATTAAAAATTATTAATATTATAAAAATTATTTATAAAAATAATTACTTGAAAATTATCGTTTGAAAAATTTTCTGTTTTTAAACATTGTACTTGTTTTACTAGATTTAATAGTTTTATTTTTAGAAAGTGGAGCTTTATCAATATTTTTATCAATATTTTCATTGTTAGTAGTATCTACATCCTCTTCAGTGACATCCACATTATCTAGATTATCTACATTTTCTCCAGTAATACTATCTAAATTATTATCAACAGCAGCATCCCTATTCCTGTTAGTAATTGTATCTTTATTAGGAAGATCATCAGATCCTCTCATATAAACACTATCATTATCCTTAAAATTATCATTAGAATCTAAATTTTCATTTTTATAGTATTCTTTCTTAATTTCAGATTTAAATCTATAATCTTTTTCAATAGAGTCTTGAGTTCTAGTAGTTTTTGGATTACTATAATCATCAATGATTGCATACTTATTTCTATCCCTATACAGATATACTGATTCTATAAGTATTTTTAGAATTATAAACACTAATATTAAAAATATAATAGTAATTAAGATTACATCAAAAAATCCAAACATTTCTGTGTATAAATCAATAATATTAAAATCTAGGTCCAATAATCCTCTGATTAATAAAATAACGCCTAAAATCAAAATTATTAAACCATATTGCTTTTTGATTGATTTTGGTTGTAACAATGGATAGATACCCATAAAAATAAGTCCTATTCCCATAAATCTCACAAGATTATTGTTAGTAATTTCTTCTAGCTGCTTGAAAAACTCCAAAAAGTCAGGATAATAGAAAGAATACGAATGAAGTAAAGCAACTATGAAAATTGCTAGAAATACAGCTATTAACACCAGTGGAATTATATATACTATTTCTCTTTCAACTTTTTTCACAGTAGAATTTTCAAGAGGTTCTTTAACAAATATAGAAATAATCTGATATAAGATAGCTCCTAAAACAGCTCCAATAACAGTTCCTGCAACACCTAAAAAACTAGTCGTTAATGCGACAATTCCAGATATCAATCCTGCCATTATTATATCAAACGATTTAGACATATTTTTCCTCACAACCAATAATAATCTCTATAAACCATATATAAAGTAATTATATAATTTAAATAAATAAATTAATTGTTATCAACCATTATCTTAACAATAATTAATAACTTTATAACTGCAATATCAATTTATGTATATTGCACTACAATATAATAAATTTTATTATTAAGATCTTATTATTAAATTATTAAATCTATATAAAATAAAATAAAAATTTTTAATAATTGCAAATAATTTTAAAATAATAATATAATAATAAAATAATAATAAAAAATAAAAATAATGAATAAAAACAAAGAATGAAAATAAAGAATGAAAAATAACAATCCATTATCCATAAGGACCGTATATTGTTTTAATTATTCTAATTCCTATGAAAACCAATATTTTTAATAAAAAGCCTTAGGGGGGATTCGAACCCCCGGCCTATACCTTACCAAGGTATCGCTCTACCGGCTGAGCCACTAAGGCAGATTCAGATTTTAAATAATAAGAAGTGCAGGGGAAGGGATTCGAACCCTCGAAGGCCTGCGCCAGAGGATCTTAAGTCCTCCCCCTTTGGCCGCTCGGGCACCCCTGCATATGAAGTTTACAACAACATTAATTGAACATTATAATATATAATATTAACGGTTTTATTTTACAGTTAATAATATAATTTTAATAATAATTTTTAATAATCCATTAAATTTTAAATTTAATAATGAATTTAAATCATTCAATAAATATTGTTCAATATCAATAAATAGTATTAAACAATTACGGTTCTATTTAATAGAAATATATCATCAAAATCTACTAGAATACATTATAATAAACAGCTATCACTCAATAATACTCAATAATACTTATTAACGATAAAGTATAAAAAGTTATTAACTATAAGAATTATAAACTTGATGGTGTTCTAAATTAAATATTACAGCATTTAAATTTTTAATTATTTTAGTATATAAACTTTACTATAATATTTACTCTAATATATTTACCCTAATAAATATATACTCTAATATATTTACTCTAATAAATTTATGGTGATAAATTGAAAATTGATATGTCAGAATGCGGAGTGTGTGAAGCATGTGTAGATGTTTGCCACTTAGGATTAATTAAAAAGAAAGGATACAAAATGACTGTTAAAAAAGGATGTGACAAATGTGGAGAATGTTTAGAAGTTTGTCCTACTGGATGTATAATACTTGATGAAGATTAAAAAGCATTAAATTTATATTAATTTAGAATCCATATTGACTAATTTTAAAATAAAAAAATTCTTTATAAAAATAGTATTTATAAAGTTATTTATGGAAATTTTTTTATATAAACTATTATTCTATATAAAAATATTATAAAAGCTCTTATGAATCTTCTCATTAATAAAAATCTTTAAATAAATTCTTTAGAATAAACTCTTTATAAAAATTATTTATAAAAAAATTTATTAATATATAATTTAAATAAATAATTATTGTAAAATTAATTGTGAAATTAATTATGAAATTATTATAAATAAATATTCATTATATATTAATAAATATTGCTTAAATATATCCATTATTATTCAAATAAGAATCCATTTATTACTCATTAGTGTTATTTATTATCATAGGTTGGTAAGAATATGAAAAAACCTAATTTTAAAAATATTTTAAAACGATTTACTATAATTGATATTTTAATAATTATATGTATTATAGGAGCTGTTGGTTTCGCTTTAATGCATACAGGAGGAAGTGATGATAAGTCAGAATCAGTTTCATTTGACTCATCTACATTAAATAAGTTTGCTGAAAACTATTTAAACTTTTATCAAGAAGGAAATATTGTTAAAACTCATCTAGGAGGATATAATGCAAGTACTGGAAAATATCAACAATTATCTGGAACTGTATTATGGGTAGATGATAATCATGGTGCAGATGTTAGAGTTCTAATAGATACTGATGGAGATTCAAATAGTAAACCTATACTTGCAACTCTTTATAAAGATGTTCAAAATTCAGATATATATATTGAACATATAACTCTTGAAACTAATGGTGAGAAATATAATAATGTTACTGAAATTCAAATCAGCCCACAAAATATAACTACATTAGATGAACTAACTAATAAAATAGAAAATAACACCAACTACACAATATCCACTAAAATAGCTATAGATGAAAAAGATAGCAAAACATTCCAAGAACTATCCAATGAATTATTCCTAAATACTAGAAAAACTTCAATTAGACCTATTTCTGAAAATATCTACGAACAAATATACTTAATTATGGCTGGAAAAGAAGAAATAAATATAGCATCTAACATTCTCGGAACAATAAATGGACAAACTGATATAATTACAATCAGAATTTATAATTCAACTCCTGAAGAGATTAATGCAATTAAAAACGCATTTGATGTCATAAATGTCAAAAAAATAACCTGAAACTAAAAATAATTACTTAAAGTAATGAAAAATAAAAAATAAAAATAAAAGATAAGAATAAAAGATAAATTGACATTTAAAAACTAAAGTAAAATATAAAAAATATTTTATAATTTATAATAAAAAATTATTATAATATAAATTATTATAAAAAAAATTATTTTAGTTAAATAAAAGTGATAAAATGAGTAGTTTTTATTCCATAATTACATATTTAAGTAAGAATATTCAAGAAATATTTAGAAGATCACTTTTATTTACTATAATTTTTAATATTGGAAAATTTATTGAAAAACAATGGACTAATAGCTATTTTATAGGATTATACCCTAATGAAAATTTTTTAAGTTTTTTTAAAAGAAATAATATAATTAAAAATCATATATTCCATCCAATTGTAGTTATTTTAGTTTTTGCTATCTTTTTAATTCTTTCAATAAACTCTATATCAGTTGATTTACAGATTAGTTTAGTTATTGCTTTTATTGCATTTATTATTGGTTCTGTTGTAATACCTAAATATTTCTTTAAAAATACAGAAAAAAATTCCTTCATTAGGTTAAAACGAGATGATGTATATTCAATTGGATTTTGTCTTATTTTAGTTGGGATAATATTCTTCTTTCTTAGTGTTGCATCAGTTGGAGGAATACCTCTCCTTCAACCCTCTTTACGTTATGGCTTGATACCAATACTCACAATGCCAGTATTTTTAATGATACCTGGAATTGGTCTTCTAGGAGCTGCCTATCTAGACAAGTTTAAAAAAGGAAAATTAAGCCGCAGCCAAGTTAGATTCAGATTCCTTGTTCTTATTATTCTTAGTTCAATTTTTTTACTGTTATTAGGTTATAGAACTCCAATAATAGCTGTGCTATTAATGATGATAATGATTGGCTATTATGGAAAGGTCTTAGCTGTATGGGAAGTTGTTATTGGAGCATTAATTGGAGTAGGAATTATAATTGGTATTGGATATTTCCGTTCAGTAGAAGAATTTGCAATAACAACAAATACCAGTCCTTTTTACACATTACAAAGTAGAGCAGACTTTACATTACATGTACTTAACCTATTAAACTATATTTCAGGGAATTTTGGAATTGAACATGGAGCATTAACACTAAGTGCAATTCCTGGAAGTACTGATCTTGGACCAAGAATGATGATTGGAAAATTAATAGCTTGGAGAAGTGAAGTAACAGTTACCCCAACCCTTATAGGACCAATGTTAGTTGATTTTGGAAAATTTGGAGTAGCTATTGGAATGGGACTTCTTGGATTTATATTAGGTATAGGATATAAAATATTACAAAAAACTAAGGACTCATTCTATATTGCAATTTACGCACTACTTTTAACATATGCAATTTTAGGAGTGGAGACTGGAATATTAGATATCCAAGTTATTGTCTATTTTTTACTTGGATTTTTACTATATTTAGCTAACATATTAAATGTGAAAAAAAATAAAAGTGTAAATTGATTATTTATCAAATCCAAGCATAATATCAATATCTTCTTCGAGTGCATCTAAATCTAAGCTAGTAAAAAATGAATAAAAAAATGCTCCATCTCTAACAAAACCAATATGTCTTTGATTAGAACTAACATCAGATTTAGAAATTTCACTTCTAAAATCAAAGATAACTACATCACCCATAACTTTTATTTCTGAGTCAGATATAATTGCACCATTATCTTTTAGAAATTTCTCCATAAAATCTCGCCAATATTCTGTTGACTTTCCTCCTGCATTAGCTACAGAAAATGAAAAAGTTCCTCCTTTCCCTTTATCTGTTTTCATAGCTACTACTTCAGTAGGATTTTTCGCTTTATTTTCAAATTCATACCAGTTAGAAGGATAATTAAAAGCTATTTTATCATTTTCATATCTTTCAATAGTTATTTCTTCATTATCAGAATTATCTTTATTATCTCTATTATCCATATTATCACATTATATTACAATTATTATATATCTGATTATATTAAAATATATTAAAAATATATTAGAATTAAATAAATTATATAGAAATATATTAAAATTATATTAGAATTAAATAAAAAATACAATTAATCTTCTTATTTTTTACCAATTTTTATTTATTTAAGCCCTAATTTTCATATTTATTATAAAAATCAGTAAGATTTATAATATATTACGTAAATATCTTTTATATAATATATTAATCAATTAATGATTAATGATATATAAATGTATAATTTTATTATAAAATAATATAAATTAACAAGGAAACACTATGTTATCAAGAAATATTAAAATAATTTTATTATTTTCTGCAATAATTTTTCTAACATCTAGTTTTAGTTTTGCTGAAAATGATATTGGAAGTCAAAATAATAGTGAAAATGATGTAATTTTAAGTAGTAATAATATTAATCAAAGTGATATAAATCTGAATAATTCAAAAAACAGTACAGAAATTAATAAAATGAATATAAACAGTGAAAAGGACTCCCAAAATGTTATAAAAGCAATGACAGCAACAGTCCCTACAAAACCGCCTAAAACTATCTCACAATCTAGTATATTAGTTGCTGCAAAATATGTTAAAACATATGCTGAAAAGTATGGAAAGCTACCTAACTATGTAAAAATATCCAATTACAACTATTCAATGCCAGAATTTATGTATTTAATGTCAAAAACTATAAACAACAAATATAAAGGCATAACTTCAAGTATAACTGTTAAATATACCATTAAAAATCCCACAAGTCCTGTGGGAAATTCAATTAAAAAGTCAATAACTAAAAAAACTTATAATAGTTTAGCAACAAGTATTTCTAAATACATTAGTACATATAATAAAGCACCAAATTATGTTTCCACCAGTTTTGGAAAAATGAAGTATCAAACAATAATTTATGGATTCTCCAAAATTTTAACTTATTCATATTCATATAAAAGATTACCTAGCTATCTTTCTTTAAATATTAAAAGTACAAACAGTATTAATAAATATTTACCGAAATATAATTCAAGTTCAAATCCTTCAAATAATACAAACAATAATACCACAAACAATAGTGTAGTAAAACCTATTAAATTATCTCAAAGTAAGATATTATCAGCTTCTTCTTTAGTCAAATCTTATGTTGAATCAAATGGAAAATTACCTAATTATGTTACAATATCTAACTATAAATTCTCAATACCAGAATTTTTATACTTAATATCAAAAACAATAACTTCTAAGTATACTGGAATAACTACAGACATAACTGTAAAATATGGAATAAAAAATCCAAATAGTCCAAGTGGTGTTTCAATAAATAAAGTATTTACAAAATTACAATACAATGATATTAGTAAAAGAATGTCAGTATTTATTGAGAATAACAATAAAGCACCTAATTATATAAGTTCCAAATATGGGAATATACAATACCAAACAATTGTTTATGGATTATCCAAAATTGGAGATTATATAAATAAAAATAAAGTTTTGCCTAAATCATTAGGTTTAAATGTTCCAATTTCACACACACTAAATAAATATTTGCCAATATTCACCCAAACTAACAATGTAAGTACATTATTATTGGGTTCTAATGAGTTAGGAACCGTTGAATTAATTGGACCTTTTGGTAATATTAAATCAAATGTCAAATTTGCATATATAATAGGTGTTACCCCTATTGAAGCAAGTTTAAAACAATTAATGATTGATGAATTAATTTCATTACTCCCTAACCAAGAATATTGCTCTTATATTTATAGAGTAAATGTTACAAAGTCTTCAAATTCTCCTGCTGAAGAAGAATTATATGGAGAATCTTTATTTAATGAATTTGCACAACCCCATATAAACAATAACAATTATAATGATGTAATAAATTTAACTGGAGAATGATAATTTAGAATATAAAAGAATAAGTATAAGTTTGTTATATTAAATAAAATTAATAAATTATATTATTAAAATAACTAAATAAATAATAAATAAATTTATTTACATAATTATAATATAATTTTATTACTTTTTCTATTTAATTTATATTTTTTTATTTGACTATTTTATTTAGCTATTTACTTATTATTTATTAGCTATTTATTTTGCTTTTATATAACATTATAGCATAATATTGAATTAATTCTATTATACTAATTAATTCTTATTTAATTTTTTATTTAATTTCTATTTAAGCTTCTATTGATTTTTTATATGAATAATATATATTTAATTATATGTTTAATTTTTAATTATAAATTATATAGATTATATAATATATAAAAAAATAAATAAATTATAATACAAAAAAATATAATTACATAAAAAGAAGATGGTAAATATGTATGAAATTACTGCTTATTGTAAAAATAACAAAGTTACAAATGTCTTTTTAGGAAAGGAAGATATATATTCAGAAAAAGAAAAAGAATTAAAAGAGAAAGGCATAACTAGATGTGAAAGTTTAGAAAATCTATTAAAACAGTCTTTTGAAGGTAAAAATGTGGATTTCTCAAATTATGTTGATTTGAATATGCTTGATATAACAGATTTTGAAAAAAAAGTTTATATTGAAACAATGAACATAGAAAAAGGAGAAGTGAAAACTTACAAACAAATTGGGGAAGCCATAGGAAGTAAAGGATACCGAGCTGTTGGGAATGCTTTGAATAAAAATCCTATAGCTATAATCGTTCCATGTCACAGAGTAATTGGATCTAATATGAGTTTAACTGGTTTTAGAGGTGGACTCGATATGAAAAAAGAAATGCTCAATAATGAAGGAATAAAAGTTAAAAAAGAAAAAGTAATCAAATGATAAATTAATGACAAAATAAAATTATAAAATAATAAAAATAATAAAAATAATTATAAATAGCTATTAAGACTTAGATTTGAAGGTTTTAATAGCTTCTCGAAGTTCTTCAGTTAAATTTTCATCATTTTTAAGTTCTTGAAGATCTTCAATTGAAAATACATTTAAAACATTATCTTTACATGCTTCAACACAAGCAGGAATAATATTATCAGATTCTAAACATAAAGTACATTTTTCAGCTGATTTTTTCTCTTTATCTATAGCTATAATTCCTATAGGGCAAGCTATGGCACATAATTTACATAAAATACAATTTTCCTCATTAACTTTGAGAATTTCCCCATCTTCACCATCAACAACTTCAATAGCATCATTAGGACATATTCTCCGGCATGGTGCTTTGTCTGGGTGGCAGTGCATACAAAAAATAGGAATTGTCTCGGTTTTCCTAGCTCTTGCAGTTCCATAAGCTTTTTTACATGCATTAATACATGCTTCACATTCACTACACATTTGAGGGTCTGTGACCATTAATGTTTTCATTTAATCACCTGAATAAACTAAATAAATATAAAATTTTACAATATTAATAATGATTATAATAATTATTATATTAATTTATATATTAATAAATAAAATAAAAAAATTCTAAAAATAGATTTAGAATTTTTCAGCAATAAAATCCGCTGCAGCTGATGAGTCTCTTGGACCAACCATAACTTCCCAACCAGTTTCATCTTCTATTTCACCACTCAATGGAGCAGCTAATCCTGGAATAACCATTTTTCTTGTTTTTATTTTATCTTCGATTCCACTTTCTTTAATTAGATCAGCAACTGCTTTACCATCAAATTGGCCTCCAGCAATTGCTACATCAACTGCTCTTCCAACAGTATCAAGAACTAGAAGATAACAAATAGCATTTCCAGATTTAAGATCTCCTTCAACAGTATAATAAGTTAAAGCGAAATTAGTAGTAAGTAAAACTGGTGAATTTTCATCAACCTCATTAAATTCATAAACTCCTGGATCAACAGCTTGTGGTTTTCTTGGGTCAGTGTATAAACTTTGTCTAAGAGTTAATACTGGAATAAGTTCCCATATTTCAGTTCCTTTTAGAATAAGAACATCAGCATACTTATTCATTAAAGTAGAAGCAACTGTAGCTTCCATAGTTCCTTTTTTAATTTCGTCATCATCATTATTTAATCTTACAAGTGCAGGAACACCAAGTAAAGGATATCTGAAATCTTCTTCTTTATCTTCCACAGCAAGTCGTCTGCTCATTACAAAGTTATCTAAAGTATCTCCAATAGCTTCCTTAGTTAAAGTTCCAGGATCCATAACAATATCATCTATACCATTTGATCTTAGAGTAAAGACTAAGTCTTTCATTCCCTCAATATCTCCAGGTGAAAATACTGTAATAGGACATTGATATTTATCTGCAAGTTCTGCCATATCTACAATATTATCTTTAGTTGCAGCATACATAAGAGGTCGTTCATCACCAATGACTTTAAGTGCTTCTTCCATAGCTATTGGATCAAAAGTGACAAGAATAATAGGATAACTTGCGTTTTTAAGCTTTTTAGCACATTCTGCAAATTTACTTGGATCTCCTGATTTATTTCTAAGTGCAATTGCATCAAGTTTAAGAAGTTCCCCAGTTCTTTCAAATTCTATGTTTTCAATAGTCTTTATCTTTTCATCAAAATCAGCAGACTCTAAATCATCTGAAACATCTATTGCCAATGCAGTTTGATTATAATAAGATTCTTCATATCTGTAAAGAACTTCATCTCCACCAATTACTTTAGCTTTATCACCTTTTCCAATGATAATTTCTTTAACAGCTGGAGCAAGTAAATCATCAAGTTTTGCAAATTGTTCTTCAGTTAACTCAGTGCATAAAGCTAAATCAGCTTCTTTTTCTGATAGTTTTGTTGCAAAAGCCATACAGCTTGCTTCTCCACAATCCTCACAATTAGTCTGCGGTAATAATTTATAAACATCCATTGCAGTAACTTTAGCCATAATAAAACCTCCCTAATTTTCTCTAATTATTCTAATTCCATAATCCAATTGTCAATATTTTGACTAGGGCTTGTTAAATATTCTTTAGTAAAGGTCTCGCCAATTTCTCTAAGTATTCTTACTGACTCTGGGTGAAGCATCATAAATATATCTACACCATTTAGCATTAATGTAAGACCTGTGAAAATTTCCCATAATGGACCTCTGTAATCTGTTGGTCCCCATTCATCTTTTTTCATCCAAGCTTCTCTTGAACCCCATGCATTAGTAGTACCAGAAGACATTGGCATTTGTAAATCAGGATCTCCTTTAAGTCCACCAAGTCTAGTTCTTGTAATAACATCAATAGAAAACTCTATACCATAACCAAGAGCACAAGTAGTTGGATCCATAACAATATCTTCTTGTTTTAATCCATCTTTCATTAAATATTTATTTAATGATTTTTGCATATTAACATCAGTAATAGCCCATGAGAGCACAGCATGTCCATAATCAACAGCAGCTTTAGCTACTTTATGATAATCTAAATCCATATTAGCTGATGCAAGTAAACATCTTTCCCCTTCAGCAGCTGCAGCTGCAGCTTCAAGAACAAGAGGATCTTTAATAGGATCTCCAGAACCTCCAATTACAAGAGGAACATCAACAGCTTGAAGTACTTCTTCAACAGCTTGAGCCCCTTCACGAGGAGATTTATCCATAACTTTTGGACCAGTTCCAATTAAGTGCATTGTAACCATATTAGCACCATAATCTTTAACTGCTTTTTTAGCCCATTCTCCAGGAGATTCCATGACATCTTCAAAATGTTCTCTTATTGGACGAGGAAGACCAGGCATAGGAATATCAAATACATCGAAAGTGACAACAGGAGGGTTTGGTTGTGGTTCCTCAAATCTATAAAGTGCAGTTTGACCTCCAAGATATACAGGTTTTCTTGTTCCATCCCCTAATTGAACTTGAGCTATTTTACCAGGATATTCTTTAATAGGTGGTTTAAACTCACTTGCCTTTAACATAGTTTTTTCAATACTCTTTTCAATAGCTTGTTGTTTAGCTACAGTTTGTTGAACTGTTCTAGCAATAGCTGGAGCTAAATTTATTTCTAACTCTTCAAAATCCATTCTAAATTCATTAATTTCTACAGATTCTGCATTTTCCAACAGCTTCAGTAGCTGATTGATTTGATCCATAAATCCACATCCTCACTTAATTTATTATCTTTATTTATCCTTATTTATCCTTATTATTTTATTCGAATATTAATTATATTAAATAATTAAAATATATTATAATTAGATAATATTATAATTAAATATATTATAATAATTATTTATCATTAATAATTTATTTTTATTAAATTAATTATGAATTATGTTAATTATATTAATTAATTAGATTTATTAACTAATTAGCCAATTTTAACTTATCAATAATTTTTTTAACGATTTTGACAGGTTCACTATCATCAGGAAGTTCAATTAAAGGCTTCCCTTCTAAATCAAATTCAGATACAGTTTTATCGTCATGTATTAAACCAATAACTTCCAAACCTGTTTCTTTAGCTTTATCAGATAGTTCTTCTTCATAACCTTCTTTTACTCTATTTAATATTAAATAAATTTGTTCAAAAGATATTTCTAATTCTTTAGATAATTCTCCAACTCGTGATGCAGTGTGTAAACCTCTTTTTGAAGAATCAGAAACCACTAACATAATATCAACACTTTGTGTTGTTCTACGACTTAGATGTTCAAGACCTGCCTCAGTATCAATTACTATATAATCATAGTTAGAGGAGATATTTTCTATGATTTTCCTAAGCATGTTATTAACTGCACAGTAACATCCACTTCCTTCTGGTCTACCCATCATAAGTAAATCATATTCAGGAGTTTCAACAATTGATTCCATGATCTTATAGTCTAAAATATCCCATTTATTAACTCCTTGAGGAATATTTCCTTTATTTACATCTTTTTTTAAGTCTTCCCTTACATCACCGACACTTTTGTCCACTTCAATTCCTAAAGATTCGGGAATATTTGAATCTGGATCTGCATCAATTACAAGAAGATCTTTTCCTGTTTTAGACAATAATTTCACTAAAATAGATGAAACAAGAGTTTTTCCAGTTCCACCTTTTCCACTTACTGCAATTATCAAATTATCACACAAGGTTTGGAGTTTTCTTTTAAAATTTATCTATTCAAATTTATCTATTGAAATTTATCTATTGAAAATTATAATTAATTAATTTCATAACTAATTCAGTTTAGAATTAATTCAACCTAGAACTAATTTATTTTATAACTAATTTATTCAATTAAACTTATCAATATTCATTATTCATTATTCATTATCGATTTCATTATTAGCTTATTTCTTTGCTTTTTTGATTATAACCTTTTCAGCATATATTTTTGCATTTTTAAAGATAATTTTAGTTCCACCAGACATAGGCATAGCCATTTCAGAAGCACTAGCTACTGGAACAAATTCTTGATTCATATCCATAGGTTCAGTATCAATAGCTACATCACTATCATCACTAATTTCTTCTTCATCAGCACCCATATTAGCTATTCTTTCAAGAATTGGGTGATCTTTTTCTTTAAGATATGATTTTATATCTTTAACACTAGTTGCATTTTCATCAGTAGGAATTTTATCAAAGATTTCTTCTGGAATAAATCCTTCAAGAGAAGCTTTTATTTCTTTTGGCATCCAAACAATTCTTTCATATGCACCATCAGCTTGAAGGAACTTTGGGGATCTCATATATTCTAAACTAAGTCCAGTAAATCCTTCTACTTGTTTTCCACCAGAACATTGTCCTGCCATAGATGAAAATGGAATACCTAAAGGAGTTTCACCACTAAAATCTCTGTCAACAATACCAATACCATCAAGCTCAGGAATATAGAATGCTACTGCTTCAAAACAACCACAAGAAGTATGAGGATATTCAAAAACACTATGTAAATAAACTTTATCAGTTTCTCCTTGTGTTTTTTGAGCTATCATTTCGTTAACATTTGCATATTCACCTTTAAGATCATCTAAAACTTCACCTTTTTCAATTTCAAAAATTGATCCATCAGGATCCATTTTAGCTGAAGCTCTACAATCAAACCAATTAATAGCACCACAAAGTGCTGTCCTATCAGGTGTTACAACACACATATGAGTAGGTGCAAATGATTGACACATTAAACATCCGTAAAATACATCAACATCTTCATCAGACAATTCTCTTGCCCTTTCATCTCTTGTAGCATAAATACTTTGTGCATCATCAACGAATTTTTTAACATCTTCTTCATTTGTAAGAATAGTCACTGAAATTTCTTCAATAATTGGAAATTCCTCTTTAAAAAGTATTCCAAGAGCTTTAGCAAGATCAACTAATTTAAAATTCGCATCTATGGCTTCAGTACTGACCCTACACCAAATTTGATCCCTTTGGTTTAAATGCATGAATCCTTGAACATAATTACATAAATCATGAGTTCTTCTTTCAATAACTCCTTCAAGTTCTTTTTCAAGCATTTCTCCTTTAATATCTATCTTAATACCAAATGGATAAATTTCACCTTTAGTCATTTCAGATAATTCAGGACCAATTACTTCAAATTTACCATCAACTACAGATTCATCTACTTGTACGAGTTCTGCACCAATAGATTTTGGACCAGCTAATTCCACATACATATTAGCTGCACGTATTCTTTCACCCTCGTGCATAGGACTTACATCAACAGGGATATCACTAAACATTTAATTCCTCCTCTATCAATTAAATATTAATAATATTAGATTTATAATAATATTAGATTTAATATATTAAGATATAAATTATACAAGTATTATTCAACTTGTTATTAACTTATTCTCATTATTAATTTATTTTTAGATATTTAAAATTTTATTAATAAAATATTTAATTAAAATTAATTTAAAATTAATTTAATTAATCCATAATTTTATATTAATTAATTAATTTATTCTTTAAATCAACAACAAATTCTACAGGAAACCCAGTTTTTTCAACAATTTCTTCTATTGACATTCCATTATTGAAGAACTTTTTTACCACAGAATCCATACTTTCTCCTACTTCAATCATGTGATTGTCAGGATCATAGAATCTAATAACTCTTTGTCCCCATGGAAATTCCTTGGTTTTATGGACAATTTCTACTTCAAAATCATTATAATTGTTAAATTTTTCAATAAATGTATCATAATCATCTATTTCAAAATATAACTCAGAATTATTATTTTTTAAAAAGTCAATATCATTTTCAACTTTATCTATAAAATCCACCCAATATTCTAAAGTTTGAAGAGAAAATCCATCATAAGCTACATTAGCTCCAAGGTCCATTATAGCTTCTTGATCAAGTAAATTTTCATAAAAACTTCTAGATTGTTCCATGTCTCGAACAACGATTAAAGCAGCTTCAAATTTCATATTAACTAAAACCTAACTAATCTTTATCTATTTTTTATTCATTTATTTAGTTTTCATCTTATTTAAGTATTTTTCCCATTCTTCATCTTTCATGTTAGGGAAAGAAGCATCAGCATTAGAATGGAAATATTTACATATTGTCAAAGTTTTGAGATGTGGTGCAAAGTGTTTTAAGGTAGAGAGTCCTTGAGATGCAATATAATAAATACATCCTACAAAGACAACCAAATCATGTTGTCCTTCACCTTTTACTCCTTTCCATTCAGGATCCTTCAATAAATTAGTTATTTCTACAATTCCATAAGAATCAGTTTCAATTCCATTTTCATGGAATGCTTTAAAAGTATCAGCTGTTGTAACAATAGGTAAATCCCAGGTTTCAGCTATATCTTTAACATGACCCATAAGAGGTTCATTTTTTGCATAAGGCCCAACTACAAATAAAGGACGTTTAGCCTTTTGAAGCATTAATTTAGCTGTCTCAGGAGTTACTAGTAATGCTTGTTTTGGTCCAGCTATAACAGTTGGTTGCCATGGAATAACTCTGTCATTCATTTAATCACCTTTATTTCATTACTCTTTCCTTTTAATATTAATTCTTCTTTTCCTCATCTTCTGGAAAATCAAGAATAGTTGGTTCCATAACTAATTCTCTTGGTTCCCAATTATTGCGAGCTAAAATTTCTTTAACATCATTTTTATAAGTAATAGGAATATCTTTTTCATTTCTAACATACTTATAAACATCTTCAGGAATTACACCAAAGTATTTTTTGTGTAAATCAATATAATGATTTAGTTTTATTTGTCTTCCTTTGTTATTATCAGTAGGTCTAAGACAATTTTTAGCAATAGCTACAGTAGCTTCTTCTCTACTTTCAGCTGCATATAACAGATGTTCTGGAGCAGGTTCGCCTTTAATTACTTTACCAGTTCTTAAATCATTTAAATCCCAAACATCGTCTTTATCAGAACGACCAAGGTATAATCTTCTATATTTAGAACCATGTGGACCAAGAATTACTGGAATACCCCATCTATTAACACCAGATGCAATAGCTGCTGCTTTTTGTGAGTAAGGTCCCCATGCAACACCACAAGCCCCTACACGATTAAGAATATAATCCGCAATAACTTCAAAGTTTCCTTCTAATGGTTTTTTAGCAAATATATTAGCAATTTTAATAGCTACACCAGGAATATGAGAATTAGCTACACAAGATCCTACATTTACAAGTCCTCTTGCATCAAATTCTCCACCATATTTTTCATATAATGTTTTTCCTTCTTCATCTTTGTATTCACCAATAGACATAGCTCCACATCCACTAGTAACCACAATATAGTTCCGTTCTAAGAACTCTTCAGCCATTTTAGCTACTTCTTCTGAACCATTAGGATAATTAGTACATCCAACAAATGCTACAACACCTGGAATATCTCCAAGTACAATAGGAGCTCCAACACGTCTTACTTCTACATCTTGAATTGGACCTCTACCTACACGAATGTTGAATTTTTGATTTTGTAGATTATTTTCTCCAACTTTAGCCATTAAATCCATGATTTTAATGTTTTCAGGACATTCTTGTTCACATCTACCACAAGTATAACATATATCATGATCATACAAAGATTCTACATTTTCAAAGTCGCCTTTACCTGCAGAAGATACAGCATCCATAATAGGAATGCTATTTGGACATACTCTTACACACCATTCACATTCGCTACATTTACTGGCTTCTTTTTGTATTTCATCCATATCAGGTAATTTTTTAAATGATCCTCTAGTTTTAGATAAATTTAATGCAAGTTTTGTAGCTACTTCTCCAACTTTTGCAGTATCTAGAATAAGTGCTCCATCAAATTGTTTATTGAGTATATCTGATACAATTGCATCAGCAGAATCATTTGTTCTATCAGGTAAACCTAAGCACATTTTATCAGTAGTAGCTATTAAAGCAGTTCCTGTTTTTTGAGCTTCTTCAAGAACATCAGATCTAATACATTGTTCATCTACAACAACTACATCAGCAACGCCAGATCTTAAGAATTTTAGCTGTTTTGAAATTGGTCCAACAACTTTAGCTCTATCAGTATATCTAGTTATATCAATAGACGCACAGCAAATACCACAAAGTTCGACATCATCTTCAAGACCTTGATCTTCTAAATAATCAACAATACCAGTTCCTGGAGCAACATTATGTCCAATACAAAGTATGACTGGTTTATCTCTGTCAATTGATCCAATACCAAGTTCTACAAGTGGAGTATCTGCCTCGCCTTTTGGTAAGTTTAATGCAGTTATTTGAGAAACATCTCCTATTTCCATCCCAATATGATCCATTAAACCAGCATGAAGTGCTTTAGATTCAAAATCAAGATAGTTTCCTTCTTGTCCTGTATGACAAGCTGAAAGGAGATGAAGGTTTTCTTCTTCCATATAATCCATAGCTTCTCGAATATCTCCTAAAGTTTTAGGAGCTTTTCCTATTAAAGTCCTCATTATTGGAGCTTCAATATCAATATTATTTCCAAAATCAACAGGATGATCCGGACCAACTTTGTGGATTAAATATTCTAGTAAATGCCTACTATGAGCAGAATGAGCTGCAGCACCTATACAGCAAGTTAAAAGAGCAAATCTTCCTTGTTGTGCCTCAATATCAATCCCACAAGCACCTTTTTTACCTGTAAGATCACATTTTCCAAATGTACATAAACAACACATATCACAGAATGGAGCATAGAAAGGAGGATACCGTTCTAATAGTTTCATATCCCAAGATCTTAAATCAGTAACAGATGGTTTTGGAGTTGGACCCATAAAAGTCTCTTCCTCTTGAGAACTAGGAGATTTATCTTCTACAATCTCACCAAAAGAGAATTTAATATCTTTTGCTTTCCAAAAATCATCTTTAAAATCTTTAGGTTTAGTTGAATTAGGTGTCAAATTATCACCGACCTTATTATTCATTTATTAGTATTATTAGTTCTATTTAATTTAATAATTATATTATAAAATCTTTAAAATCTTATTTAAGAAATATTATTAATATTTAAACCCTTCTAGAAACGTTTTGACAATAAGATTAGCATCCAAACTATCAGAGTAAATTTTAATAATATATATTTTATAACAAATTATAATTAATAATGATTTATAATGATATTTTATTTAAAATTCAAAGTATATATATTTTTTGTATTAAGAAATTTAAAATAATTATTACTAGAAGAAAAATAATAAAAATAGATAAATAGGATTTCTGCTGGAAATTTTAAAAAATAATTATAAGACATTGGTTTGTAAAGGAATTATGATTATTATTGCTATTTTAATCTAATTTAAAACAATTACTATAATAAGAAAAAGTATTACATTTTTCAAAATAAAAAAAATGGAATTTATAATAAAGAATCAATATCTAATGGTATTAAAGATTAAAAAATTGTTAAAAAAAATATTAAGTAGTTAATGGCTATCATATGGAAACATATAGTTAAGAGGTTTGGCTGAAGGTTAAGTATTAGTTTCTATTTATAAAAAACCATATATTTACATTTTAAGATTTTATTAAAACAAATAACCTATGTAAACAATAAAATACATAAAATTCATCTTTATAAATAAAATTGAATTGCATAAATTATCTCTTATAATATATATGAGGATTTAAAATATTATTTAAACATCAACTACTTAATATATTATATAGAAATAGTAATACTTATTTAAACCTTTCTAAAAATTTATTGAAAGAATTATTAATATAAATGGAAATAAAAAGTTTATAGAGATTATTTGAGAATAAAAAGCTAATAAACAGAGTTAATTCTGATATAAAACTTAATATATTCATAAAAATCCATCCAGTAATACTATTAATAAAAATAATATTATAAATTTTTCTAAATTTAAAGTGAAAAGGCAGTTATTTGAATTAAAAAGGTAAATGGTTGATTAAAAAACAGTACAGATCAAACAAAATTTTAATATGAGTAAAAATAATTTTTAAAGATTTATAATAAAAGATAATAAATAGTAATAAATCAATGAAAGGTAATACATTATACAACTACAATAAATAAGTTTTTGAAAATTGATAAATTATTTAGTAATTTTTAAAAATTATTTAAAATTATTTATTTTAAAATTTTATCAATTACTACGAAATACATTGGAAAATAAGATTTATTAAACTTTAAAAAAGTATATGAAAATTTAACATATATCCTAATAAAGAATAATCTACTTTATAATTACTAAAATAATTAAAAACTAAAAAATTAATAAAAAAAGTATTACATTTTATAAGAAAAAATAGGGTTTAGTATTACAAAGAAAAGTTTTATATGTGATATATTCAAAATTAAGTACAGTAAGTCTATGAATAGACTTATAAAATTACTATTATATCACCAATAATCCAATACCTAGTGTAAATGGATAGATTATTAATACTAAGTATATAAATAAAATAGAAAAAAGTATTACTCTCTATTTTTTATTACTTTAATTATTACTTGTATTAAGAAAAGAAGGTCAAATAGCGGGGAAAAATATAGTAGTAAATATTAATAATAGATAAGATTTTTAAAGATATTAAATAAACGATTTTAAAGGAAGAATAATAATGCACATCCCGGACGGATTTATACCACTATGGCAATGCGCGATATATTATATAATAATAATTATTATAGGATATTTCGCAGTAAATTGGGCAAGAAATAATTTAAACGAAAAACAAATTCCATTACTTGCAGTTTTAGCTGCAGGAATATTTGCAATTCAAGCTATGAATATTCCAATACCTTGGGGGACAAGTGGGCATATGGTAGGAGCAGCTATTGTTGGAATTTTACTTGGAAGTCCATTTGCAGGATTTTTAGTTTTAGCTGTTGTTTTGATAATACAATCTCTAGCATTTGGAGATGGAGGAATAAC
The DNA here is from genome assembly GCF_020148105.1 of Methanobrevibacter sp. TMH8. NCBI lineage: Archaea > Methanobacteriati > Methanobacteriota > Methanobacteria > Methanobacteriales > Methanobacteriaceae > Methanobrevibacter > Methanobrevibacter sp. TMH8. Next base: position 76,342 of record NZ_JAHLZE010000022.1, on the reverse strand, counting down.
CACACTTGGAGCTAACATATTTAATATGGGAGTTCTTGGAAGTTTCATTGGATTTTACAGTTTTAAAGGGTTAAAATCTATAATAAGTGAGGTTCCAGCTGTTTTCATAGCATGTTTCCTCTCCCTATTTATCCCAGCAATTGCATGTGTAATAGAATTATGGTTAGCAGGAACATTCCCACTCATAGCAGGATTATACTTTATGGGAATCTATCACTTTGTAATAGGCCTTGTAGGTGAAGGATTAATAAGTTCAATAGTTTATGTAGCTATAAGAAATGTCAGACCAGATTTAATAGCTGCAGGATCAAGACCTGCATAAAAACGAATGATTCACAAAATAAAATCAAAATTATTAATTATTAACTATTATTATTAGTTTTTAATTAAAATTATTTAATTATAAAATATTTAATTATATTATAATATTAATTATACTGAGATAATATCATAAATGCAATTGAATATAATTGTAGATACAAAAATATCATAGGGAGATAAAGAATGGAAACAAAAACAAAGAAATTTATAATTATAGGACTAGTAATTGCTATCTTAATAGCAGTATTAGCACCATTTTTAGCATCCAGTAATCCAGATGGATTAGAAAGTGCAGCTGAAAAAATAATAAACCCTGGTGTTAGTGATGAAGCAGTTCATGAATCACCAATGCCTGATTATATAATTCCTTCTCTTGGAGAAAGTCCTTTCTCTGGAGGATTAGCTATTATAATCGGAGTGCTTATAGTATTTGGCTTAGCTTATGGATTAGGATATGTATTAAAGAGAAGAAATCATCAAAAATAATTTATAAAATATATTAAAAAATATATAAGAATATAATATCATTAAATAAATATATTTATGAATTATTATGAATAATTATACAAATATAAATGCTATATTAATTAATATAAATTGTATTAAATACACAGATATTGTGACAGAATGAATGCAACAATAACTAAAATAGAACAAGAGTCTTGGAAAGACAGCACAATACATAAATTAGATGGTAGAATAAAACTTATTTTTACTGTCTTAATAGTAGTATATGCTGTATATACCCAAAGCTTTCTTGTTTTATTATTGTTAGAAATTTATTTAATAATACTACTTTTATTTTCAAAAGTTTCCATTGGTTATTTTGCAAAAAGAGTTCTAATGATTCTACCATTTGGAGGATTTATAGCTATTTTTCAGCCCTTCATAAAGCCAGGTATTGTGCTTTTTACACTACCTCTTGGATTAACCATAAGCTATGAAGGAATACTTTTTGGAGCACTGCTTCTCAGTCGTTTAATTGTTTGTCTTTCAGCTATTGTTCTTCTTTCATCTGTAACCCCACTTGAATCAATAGTCAATTCTATGCGAAAACTTGGTTTTCCAAAAGAAATGTCTATGATACTTAGTATGACTGTAAGATATCTTTTTGTTTTCTTTGATGAACTTGAAAATATAAGAAAAGCTCAAAAATCCAGATCTTTTAATATTTGGAATAAAAAAACTAGCTATCTTTGGAGAATAAAACAAATTGGCTATACAATAATGATGTTATTCTTAAAATCCTTTGAAAAAGGAGAAAAAGTTTATTATAGTATGCTAGCTAGAGGATATGTTGGTGAAGCTACTAGCTATAAAAAAGAAAATCCAATAAGGCGTATTGATTATAGTATAATAGTTTTAACAGTCATTGTTATATTTTCTGTTGAGATAGTTAATTTATATGGGATTATTTAGTTAAATTTTTATTTCTATTTTTAATTTATTATCAATTTTTATTATTTTTATTATTTTTATTTTATTATTTTAATTGTTCTAATTGTTTTAATTGTTTTAATTGTTTTTTCTTTATTTTTCATATTCATTTTTATTTAATATTATTATTTTAAGTTCTTATTTTATAATTAATAAAGAATTTGAAGTTTAAATGATAATAAAAAATAAAATATAAAAATATAAATCAAAAATAAGAACAATTAATCATTTTCATTAAAGGTAATGTCAATTATAAAACCATGAACAAAATTATTAATAATAATAATAATACTAATATTATTGAATCACAAACTAGGTTCTAACTTCTTAATCATCAATCCCATAAATACCACAATCATTGGGAAAAAGAATACATACATAATAATAACCACATTACTTGGAACTATATCTCCCATCACAGTAGAAGCTGCCATCAGCATGATTAAAAGTATTACTGGCCCTAATATAGCTAAAAAAGTGTAAATCATAATAAAAGCATTTAACTTTTGAGAATAATCTTTAAGTTTGATTTGAAGATCATAGGAAATATCTTCAGCTATTATATTAAGAGTAGATGCAAGATTTCCACCAGTTCTAAGAGTTCCTACAATCTGTTGAACAGCTCTATTCAATCCATCAGAAGAAACTCTATTAGACATATTAATCAGTGCTTTTTCGGTATTTTCACCATATTTAATCTCTTCAATAACTCTTGAAAACTCGAAAGATAATGCACCATAATCAGAGTTAGCTATTGAACTTATTGTATCATGAAGTCCTTTTCCAGATCGTAATTCAGTTACCATCTGTCTAAGAGCATATGGAAGTTCTTTAGATATTTCAGACCTACTTTTATCTTTATTCATCTTTGGATAGAAAAGTATTCCAAAAATTATCATTAAAAAGAGAAGAATTATGGCCATAGCTATTTCAAAACCAAGTAAAAAATAAATTAAAATTGTTAAAATAACAATAAATGCCAGAACAGATGGAATAAATAATTTTATATTTATAATTTCAGCTATTTTTTTCCCAACAATATTGTTTAAATATCCTTTCTGAATATTTTTATCATTATTTGTTGTATTTTCTATATTAGAACCAATTCTATTATTTGCTATATTATATTTTTTACTCCAATAGCTATCATCTTTATAATTATTATAATTATTATTCTTTTTATTCAGATTAGAATTGAGTTGTAATTGTTTAAATATAAAAATTTCATCTTTATTTTTATCTTTATTTGAAAAAAGAATATTTTTTAACTTAGAAACTATATTAACAGCACTCTTATTATCTTCATTAAAATCAGAATTCTTATTTTCATTATTAGTTTTATCATTATTATTATCCTTATCAGCAATATTTTTAAAAATCAGCCTAGAAAGTGAATTGAAAAAAGAATTAAATAGTTTAAAAAGTAAATGAAATAAAGCCAAAAAAATATCTGCAATAGCTATAAAAAAAGTTTTTAAAATAATATCATCCCCACAAGTTAATCAAGTAACTCTTCAAATTTTTCCTGCAATATATTCTTATCAGGTAGCTTTGTTTGATACTGAGATACCATAGAAGGAGATAAAGTTCTACTTAATGCATATTCTACTACAGTATCATCTTTACTTTTACATAATAGTATCCCTATACTTGGGTTTTCATTATCATTTTTAACATCTCTATCAAGTGCTTCTAAATAAAAATTTAGCTGTCCTATATGTTCAGGGTGGAATTTTTCTGTTTTTAATTCAAATGCAACTAAACATTGAAGTTGCCTATGAAAAAACAATAAATCTATGTAAAAATCACTATTTCCTACTTGAAGTCTAAACTTTTCACCAACAAATGAAAAATCTTTACCTATCTCAAGAATAAAATTTTTTAAATTATTTATAAGTCCTTTTTGTAAATCATCTTCATTATGGTTGTTATTTAACCCTAAAAATTCAAAAACATAGTCTTCTTTGAAATGTTCATTTGTATTTGGATAGATTTCTTTTGTCATTGGAGAAATTTTTGGACCTGAAATCATTGTTCTTTCAAATAAACTTGATGAAATCTGGCGATCTAACTCTCTATAACTCAATTTTTCTTTTATACATAGATTTAAATAAAATTCTCTCTCTTCAACAGTTTTACATCGAGAAAAAATTGATAAATTATGAGTCCAAGTAATTTCTCTCAGCAGTGCTGAGAGTTTTGGATAATTTTTATAAGTTGAATAAAATTGCTTCATTCTCCATAAATTTTTGTCTGAAAATCCTTTTAATGTGGGATCCTTTTTATTCAAGTAGTTTGAAAGTTGTTTTACTACAGATTGCCCCCAGTCAGATTTTTCTACTTTTTCATCAATATATTCCCCAATATTCCAATATAAATTTATTAATTGAATATTAACACTTTTTAATGCATTATTTTGTGAATTTTTTATCATTTTCAAAATGTTAATAAAATCTTCTTTATGTTTTTTGTCAATTTTCATTTCGTTCATTTTATGCCCACCTCCATATATTAACAATTTATTAAGTTTAATTGGATTTTTATCATTACATAATTTGTTTTTTTGAATCATACATTAATATTATAGATTTTTTAAAAAAATAAACAAATTAAATAAAAACTCTCAGCACTGCTGAGAGTTTTTCATTTTAGAAAAAAATTGTTAAATTAGTCCAATCAATTTTCAAAATAATTTGTGTCACCGCCGGTGACAGTTTTTCATTTTAGAAAAAAATTATTATATTATGTATCCATCAATTTTTAAAAATAATTTCTCGCACCAGTGGTGACAGTTTTAGACTATAACACATAGCTAACCAAAATCAGATATACTATCTAAAACTGTGTTTGGATCTAAATAATAATTTTCAATGACATTAGCAAAACCATTTGTACTCCTGATATTGTTTTTAGCTAAAAAATCTAAGACTGATTTTCTTCTATTAACTTCACCATGAAGTTCACTAATTTTTACTCCTTTAATATCAGCAAGAGATTGTAAAGTATTACTTGAAATAGAAACATTTTCAATTTCATCATTTTTACCATTCCATTGAAAAATCTTATTTAGTTGAATTGTTCCTTCTTCCATACCTACTACTTCAGCAACCTCACTAACACGACGAACAGATACTCCATCAGAGCGATAAATTCTATTTTGCATAATAATAAAATCAATAGCTGGAATCATAATTTTTGGAACATTCATTGGAGGGTTGGTTAAACGAGTTATAGTTTCACGGGAGCTATTTGAGTGAAGAGTTCCAAAACCAGAATGTCCTGTATTAAGAGCTGTAAAAAGAGTTATAGCTTCTTTTCCTCTGACTTCTCCAACTATAACTCTATCAGGCCGTTGCCTTAGTGAATTTTTCACAAGATCATCCATGGTTAGTTCCCCTTTATTTTCAATGTTGGGAGGTTTTGTTTCCATTCTAACAATATGATCATGAGGTATTTGAAGTTCAAGAGTATCTTCAATAGTAATAATTCTTTCACGAGGATTTATAAAAGCAGCTAATGCATTCAGAGTAGTTGTTTTTCCAGAACTTGTTCCACCAGATATAATTGCATTTGCAGGTCTAATTCCCAAACCATCAACACATAGCCATAAAAAAGCACCTAAATCAGAATTGATTGTGTTTTCCCTAATAAGATCTATAATAGTTAGAGGATCTTTTTTAAATTTTCTTATTGTTATTGAAGGACCATCAGCAGAAACTGGAGGAATAGTAGCATTCACTCTAGATCCATCTCCCAGTCTTGCATCTAATATTGGAGATTCTTGATCTATTCTCCTATTTATTTTTCTTGCAATAGAATCAATGATAGAAATAATTTCTTCATCACTTTCAAAAATCAGATTAGATTCCATCATACCATATTCTCTATGATAAACAAAAACAGGTTTATTTGTTCCGATTACCATTATTTCTTCAAGAAAATCATCTTTTATTAAAGGATCAATTTCTCCATATCCAATAATCTCTTCAAATAGCTTATTAGCTAATTTATCAATATTATCCTGAGAATTTTTATAAGAATGATTATCATTAAAATCTTCATTAAAAAATCTTAGTTTAAGAAATTCTTTGATATCATCTAATAATGCATTTTCATTTATATGAAAATTTTCTCCTGAAGAAATAGCTAAATCAACTAAATTATTTCTTAAATCCTCTAATAAATTTTTTTCTTCATCTGAAAAATTTGTTTTTGATAATTCATACTTTGGAATAATTTCCATATATTCCACCACATAATGTCTTTTAATCTCTGTTTTTCTGTTTCAACCCCAATTATCTAATATTTTAATTGAAATTATCCCATATTCTTATTATATTCAATATTTTTCAACTTAAAGACAATTTTTATATTTAATTGAAAAATTGTATCTACACTTAAAAATTGTTCTCATTAATATTATAATAATATAATTTATTAATATTTTAATAATATTATATCAAAAGTAAAATATAAAGATATCGAAAACAAATTCAATAATATGAAAAAATCAGAATCATCAAATAAATATGATTTAGGTAAATTCACTAAAATAAGTGAAAATTATGAAATCAATTTAGATGAACTAATGAATCTAGAAAATATTTCAAAAACTTTAAAAAATAAAAATGAATGCATTAATTGTAAAAAAGAAAGTTATATTGAAATAAAAAAATTTAAACCACTAGATGAACAACTAGATTTAGAAAAATTAGATGATGATTTTGGTAGATGCTCTTGTGGAAAAAGACATATTGATATTTCGATGGCTCAAATTTTAAAAATAATGAAAGAAGAAGATATTGAATTTAGACGATTTAATCTGAGAAATGGACCAATTCCTCTTTTAACAACGATGTATAGTAATAAAAATGAACCTTTTATTGAAAAAAATTCTTTAATAATTCTTTATCCAACCTTAACAAAAAAAATAGCTAATAGGATAATAGATGAAGTTAGTGAAGTCAAGGGAGTTATTAAAGGAGATCCAAAGGATACTGTTGGAATTATAGATACAGATTACGAAGCTATTTCTTATGAATTATTAACAGGTAGTGATATTCGATGCGATATTGTTAAAAGCCCAGCTGGAGAAATAGTTATAAATAAAATCCAACATTTAAGCTATTTAGAATTTCCTCCATCCATGGAAAATAAAATAGCTAGATTATGGGAATATCTTGAAGCAAAACATTTATCTAAAGAAGAAACTATGAATTTAAATGTTTTAGATGGAACTTGCGGTAATGGCACTCTTGGAATATTTTTATTAAAATTAGGTGTTAAAAAAGTAGTTTTTAATGATATTTGGACTCCAGCTACCATAATAACTTCTATTAATCTTGAATTAAATGGATTTAAACAGAATAAAGGATTAGAAAAATTACAAGAATTAAAAGAATCAGAAAAACTAGAAGAAATAGAAAAGTTAAAAGAATTAAAAAAAATAAAAATACCAAGAATAGAAGAATCTTATGGAAATACTGATAAAATATCTTATGGAACTAATTTTGAATTATATAATTTGCCTTTTGAAGAATTAAGTAAAATATTATCTAAAAAAGCAGAAAATATAGATGAAAATAAAGATGAAAGCAAAAAGTTTGATATTTGTATATTAGATTGTTTTCCAGAAGCAAATTCTAACAATTTTAAAAAAATAGCTAAATCAATAGCTAAAGATGTTTTTATTATTTAATTTCCATTAATAGCTAAATCAATAGCTAAAGATGTTTTTATTATTTAATTTCCATTTCTGTTTCATTATAGAATTTATTTAGTATATCTTTTGTGGATGTTTCATTATTATGGGATTCATCGAAATAATGCAAATAATAATCAGTAATTTGATTATTTATTATCATACAAATAATTATAGCTATAGGACTAATTGAACAATGCCCCATATTTTCAGAATTTGATATTAAAGATAATTCATAAAAAGGATATATCTTGTAATTTCCTAAATCAATGGTTTCAGTGAAAAAACTTTCATTATGAAGTTTAGCATTTAATAAATCATTGATATCTTTTTCAAGCATTTTTTAACTTCCTTAAATTCCAAATCAACTTAATCATACTTCTTTTAGTTAAAAGATTTAATAATTTTATAAAAGGTCTCAATAGATTCATCTTAAGAATTATTTCACTGTTAACATCAATAGTTTCTTTAACAAAAACAGGTTCAGCAGATAAATAAAAATTTTTTGAACAATTAGGAATATTTGAAAAAATCCAGATATAACTTACTACTTTAACAGTATCAACTGGACTTGAAAATCCCAGTTTTAGAGAAGTATTGAATTTCTCTATAGAAATTGAATTAATACAAACAATGATAAATGAGAAAATATCATCAAAATTATCTTTAAATAAAGGAAAAATAGATCTAAATTCTTTCAATATATCCATATTACTTTTATTATTTTTATTTTTCTTATTATCCTTATCTTTCTTATCTTTTTTATCTTTTTTGTCTTTATTTTTAGTATCTTTATCTTTGTCATTTAAATTTTTAGAAAAAATCTTAATGAAAGTCCATCTAACTTCAATAATTCCTTTAAAATCATCATCGTGTTTATTTAATTTAATATTAACTTTTATTCCAAAATATAGAAAAACAAATAACAATATAATTATCAAGATAATTATTATAGCTATTATCTCAAGAATTAAATATAAAATATCCAAGATATCCCCTTGAATCTAGAAATTTATGTAATGAGATTATAAAAAATGAATAAATAAAATATTCAAATTACAAAAAATAAATAATTTAGCTGAAATAAGCTTATAAAAAATAAAAAAATAAGCTAAGAAAATTAGATATTTTCAATTATTCAGCATCATTTACATTTGATTTTTCATTTTTAGAATCTTTAGAACCTTTAAAGCCACCCATATGACCCTTATGATTAGCAGCTAACTCTTTTATTAAGTCAGATACAACTACACCTAGTTCTGAGATTGCTTTGCTAGTTTCTGTTCCATTAGATAAGTTAAGTACTCTAACTCCTTCCATGCCTTCAGTTTTTTTATCTATTACAACAATAGATATAGGTTCTATTCCTGCAGCAGCTCCAGAGCCAAATCCCCCTGTATCTTCAGGGCCATTTCCTTTACCTGCTCCAAAGCCTAATCCCCATTTCAAAAAGGGAATTAATATTTTATCATCAGTTACAATAGGGTCTCCAATAAAATCTTTAACATTTAAAAGTTTTTTTAACTCATCTACTGTTGTTCTAATTGGATTTTCGTCTACCATTCATATCCTTCCTTCAAATTTTTGTTACTAGAATATCCATTAAATTTATATTAAATCAATTATTAATTTTAGAATCAAAAATTTAATCAATTAATAAAAATGAATCCAGACAACTAGTAAATATTTAATATTTACATTTATTATATACCTCTATAATATGTTCTTCAAAATATAAAAACTTTTTTCGATACATATTTATATCATGAATATATCCACAAATGTGGAAAAAAAGTAAAAATAGCTATTATGAAGGAAAAGAAGTGAAAATAGCTATTAACTATAATAACTTCTTAAAAGATTATAGTTACTAATAACTACTTAATAACTACCAATAGCTACTAAAGAAATACTAAATAGCTAGAACATTCAGATGATAGTTAAAAAAACATGTTAAAATATACAACCATTGCCGGAATAATCAAAACTCCCATTAAATGAGACTTACCAACTCCCAAATAATGTGGAAGTAACCCCATAGCTGTTGAAGTAATAAGGGCAAGTGTTATATAAGCAATAGGTGCATTATAAATTATTGCAAATATATACAGAATAACAATCATTAAAATTATAACTGAAATAGATAGTTTTTTATAATCTATATTCTGCATCAACTTGGAAAAACTGTCTCCTAATTTCAAACAAAGAATAAATGAAATTGATACAGCTACAAGTGCTGCAAAACTGAATACCATTAAATGTGGAACAGTGAACGTAGGTATTAAATAATTCATATAGACAGCTATTCCACTTCTAGGATTTCCAATTAAATAAATACAAATAAGAGAAAATAAAGTATCAGAGGTGTTTAAACCACTAATAGCTGTTAAGAAATTCTCAGTAGCATCTTCACCATCACCACCAGCTGCTGCTTGGGCTATTATACTTCCTTGAGCTGGTCCAAATCCAGGTAAAAATCCTAGTATAGCTCCCGCCACTCCTCCTGCAAAGATTCCTCGTAACATATTGCTATTTAGCTCAAGATCATAAAACTTATTTTGGTGAGGTATGAATGAGCTTTCATTTAAGCTATACAAAATTGTACTTATCCCAAATAATCCTGAAAATATACACATCATAGAAATTCCAGAAGAAATTGGTGTTTGAAACATTGTCCAACCCAACAATCCTGAGAAAATAAACAAAACAGAAGACCACATAAATGCTTTTTTACCATTTGTTATTTTCCATAAAAGATATATTGAAACTACAAGAAGTATTATAAAAGTATATGGTTTTATAATTTCTTGAGTAGTTGGTAACACAATAGCAAAAATAGGAAGCATTAAAATAATAACTAATATAGCTCCAAATCCTCCAAGAGAAACTATCCTAATAGCTTCTTTTGACCTACCTTCAAGAACCATTCTATGACCTGGCAGAATTGACATAGCTGTACCTTCTTCAGGAACTCCAAGAAGCATAGAAGGCACAAATTCAATGAGAGCATGGGCAATAGACATAGCTACCATAAAAATGCACAAAAATTCAGGGGAAAAAACCCCTAGTAAAAATGCTGATGAAGCAAAAATTATAGCTCCTGCTGTGTTAACATGAATTCCTGGAATCATTCCAGTAATTGCACCACATAAAATACCTAAAAAGCAAGCAAAAATAAGATCAAACATCTTATCTCCCTCGCAAAAATTACTTGTTTTAAAATAAATAGATTATATAGACTATATAGATTATATAAACTATAGAGATTATATAAATGATATTAAAATAATAATCTCAATAATCTAAAAATATTCTCAATAATCTAAAGTATGTAAAAAAATATAAAAATTAACTAAATAAAATTTGTTAAAATTTGTTTTAAAATAAAAATAATGAATTAATGTAAAAATAGAAATTACATTAATCTTCTAACATCCATAACTTCTACACTGGTAACATTAGGGATTTTAGCTAATTTTTCTTCTACTATTTCAGTTCCACCTTCACCATCATCGACAATGAACATAACATTTAAAGCTACTAAACCAAAAGCAATTGGTTCTTCGTCAATTTTGTGCAATTCAGCATCTTCAGTAACAGCATTTTGAGCATCAATTTTCATTTGTTCTAAGTCAACATCAGGACTTTCAGGCATTAATTTAACAGTTGCAACAACTTCTCCCATTATTTTTTCCTCCACAAAAGAACATTAATTTAAATATTTTTTAAATATTTTAATATATTAAATAATTTAAATATTCTAAATATTAATATTTGAATATTTTAAATATAAATTAAATATATTAAATTTATTAATTTTATTAAATATATTTTATTAAAATATATTGTTTAATATTTTATTTCACATTTCGTTTATATTTTATGTTATATTTCATTATATATTTCATTTTTATTATTTATATAATTCATCATCAATAAAACTTAACTTTTTAGGTAATTATAGCATTTTAAATAGATATATTGATATTAATATAAACTATTATAAATGTATTATACTATTGAATTTCAATATATATAATTATTTCGGTTTATTTCGCCAAAATAATCAATATTAAAACAATATTCAGGTTTTAAATCAATTTTACACGATAAAGCCAATAATTACACTTTATGACAATTTTTCATTATAATAATAAGATTAGTATTATACATGAAAAGATAGTATTAATTGATAAATTTATAATTATTAATGAAATATTATTAATGAAATCATAAATCAAACTATAAATGTAATTTATATTAAAAAATTATACTAAATTATATTAAATTAAATTAAAAATTATGGTCCTTCGAAACCACAATCACATACATAAGTATGGCCAAAAGTACGGCATTTTTCACATCTTGCTATTAATTCACCACATTCTGGACACGGGAATTGAACATAAGTATCAATTAATGGTATTTCTTGCTTACAAGATTTACATTCTATTTTTTCCATTTCATTCACCTCTAATTAATGTGTATTTAAAATTATAATCAGTATTATAATCGTTATTATTTATTCTGCTGCCTATATCCTCTCCAATTAGAGATAAAACTCTCTCTGGAAAGTTTCCATTTACAACAAAACAATTAGTCCCAAATTTAAGCAAATACTCTGCGAGCATCAAATCAACTGATGTTTCATCAAAAGTTAGTAGTTTTTTAGCATCAATATCATGGATAAATTTTGCCCCAAACTTAGTTGGTTTTTGGGTATATATACCATCTACATTTGTAGCTATTAAAAGTTTCGCTTTTAGTAAGTTTGCAATATATGCAGATATAGAATCTGAAGTCATATCCCAGGAATGAGGAATTTCATTATTATCTTCATTTTCCTTTAAAATTTTTGAACAAGCTAGTATAGGAATAAAACCATCATTTAAACTATTTTCTGCATCTTCAATAGAATAAACAAGTTTAGTAAAATCAAACTTATCATTGAGAAGTTTTGCTATAATATCCATTGAATCAATAGCTGTTTCATGAGTAATGTGATTTGAAAATCTTGTTATTCCATCATATTTACGAATAAGATTTGCAAATTCTCCCCCTCCAATTATTATCAAAAAATTAATATTATTTGATTTTTTTGATCCTTTTAATCTTTTTAAAGCATTGACTAATTCTATAGCTTCTTTTGGAAAAAGACTTCCTCCAATTTTAACTACCCAATCTATAATACTAACACCATTCCTATTTTATAAAATAGTAAGTAATAGCTATTAAAATAATATTTAGCTAAGTAACTTCAAATCATGAGTCACTTTGTCAATAATCTCATCAGTGTCAGGACCTATACCCAAACAGGTTATAGTTCCTCCAGGCAACTCTGTTCTTCCAGCATCTTTTACCATATAATTAGGAACATTATTCTTTTTAGCTATTTCTTTTATTTCAAATAACTCTTCTAATGAATTAACTTTAACAATTACTTTTTTCTCGCCTTCCCTTTCCCATTCTTTGATTTTATTAGAATCTGCCTTTTTATAAGAACCTAAACATCCATGACAAGCTTGAGCAGCTGTTTTTCCTTTGGACATTTTCAAGTCATTCCGAACTACAATCACTTGTTTCATTAAACTACACCTTATTAATTCAAATTAGTATCATATACATTCAAATTTTATTATAATTATTATAATATACAATTTAATATACAATTATTATACAATTATATAATTTTTAATATTTAATATTTAATAAATTTAATATTAATAATATTATAATACTTTATAGTTATTTATATTCTTAAAATATTATATTATAAAATAAATATCATTCATAAATTCAATATTCTATAAAATTATATTTATTATATTAATAGTATAAAAACAATATAGATAATATAGAATAATAAAGAATAATATAATAAATATTTTAAAGTAATATTAAATTTTAGTAAATTTAATAGTTTAAAAATTTAAATAAATAATAAGAATAAAAATAATAAAATTAGAATAATGAAATTATTTTTTATTAAAAAGATTTGTAATTTTTCAAATTTTAATAATGATTTTTAATTAGGTGATAAATTGAGTAGGATTTCCATATTAGACCATGATCGATGCCAGCCCAAAAAATGTAATTATACATGTATTGAATACTGTCCTGGAGTACGTATGGAAGAAGATACAATAGTTATTGATGAAAAGACAAAAAAACCACTTATTTCTGAAGATTTATGTTCTGGGTGTGGAATATGTACTAATCGTTGCCCATTTAATGCAATAAGTGTAATTAATCTTCCTGAAGCTCTTGATGAACCAATCCATAGATTTGGACAAAATATGTTCGAATTATTTGGCTTGCCTCAGCTTAGCAAAGGATCTGTTCTTGGAATTCTTGGTCCAAATGGAATTGGAAAATCAACCATTATGAGAATTTTATCTGGAGAAATGATTCCAAACCTTGGAAACTGGGAAGAAAAATCAGAAAATTGGGATGAAGTCATTAACTATTTTAAAGGATCACAGCTTCAAAATTATTTTAAGGAATTATCTGAAGGAAAAATAAAAGTTGTTCATAAACCACAAATGGTAGATCAACTTCCAAAATTTGTTAAAGGAAATGTATCTGACCTTTTAACAGGTGTTGATGAAAGAGGAAAATTTGAAGAAGCAGTCAAAACACTTGACTTGAAAAATGTCCTGAATAGAGAAATAGCTAACTTAAGTGGAGGAGAACTTCAAAGAGTAGCTATAGCCGCATCATTTGTAAGAGAAGGAGACTTTTACTATTTTGATGAACCAACATCTTGGTTGGATGTTCGCCAACGTCTCAATGCAGTTAATGTAATTAGATCTCTAGCTGATGAAGGAAAAGCAGTAATGGTTATTGAACACGATTTAGCTACTCTCGATGCTATTTCAGATTATATCCATATTCTTTATGGTCAATCTGGAGCTTATGGAGTAGTTTCACAAATGAAAGGCGTGAGAGTTGGAATAAATGCATATATCAATGGATTCTTAAAAGAAGAAAATGTAAGAATCAGAAAACAACCTATTGAATTTAGTATTAGACCTCCAACACCAGAAGATGAAGGAGAAGCTATTGTATCCTATAGTAATCTAAAAAAATCTTATGACGGATTTTCATTATCTGCAGAAGCTGGAGAAATTTTTCATGATGAAATTGTAACAGCATTTGGATCAAATGGTATTGGTAAAACAACATTTGCAAAAATATTAGCTGGAGAAACAGAACCTGATGAAGGAGAAGTAGGAGAAGATATAAAAATAGCATACAAGCCACAATATATTGTAACTGACTTTGAAGGAAGAGTAGAAGATTTTCTATATATGAATGCACCAAGTTATGGTTCAAATATATTTAAAACAGAAATTATGAAACCATTTTCACTTGAAGAAATTTTAGATAAACAAGTAGAAGATCTTAGTGGAGGAGAACTTCAACGTCTTGCTGTAGCAGCAACCTTATCAAAAGATGCTGAAATTTATCTTTTTGATGAACCAACAGCTTTTCTCGATGTTGAACAGAGATTAATAGCTGGAAGAGCTATTAGAAAAATAATCGAAAGTAGAAATGCTGCATCCCTTATTGTTGATCACGATATTGTGTTTATTGATTATATATCAGATAGAGCGATGGTTTTCCAAGGTGAACCAGGAATCGAAGGGAAAGCAACCAAACCAACAGATCTCAGAACTTCAATGAACACATTCTTAAAAGATCTTGAAATAACATTTAGAAGAGATAAAGAAACAAAAAGACCAAGAGTAAACAAATTAGACAGCTACCTAGATCGAGAACAAAAACAAGAAGGAGAATATTATTATTTAAAAGATAAATAAAAATTTTCAAATAAAATTTTTATTTTTATATTTTTGATTTTTTTTATTATTTTTATAAATTTTATTAATTTTATTAATTTTATTTTTCAAATATTTTTATAATTACTTTATTAATTATTCTATTGACTATTCTATTAGTTATTTAATTAACTATTCTATTAACTATTTTATAATATTCTATAACTATTCTATTAGTTATTTGATTAACTATTCTATTAACTATTTTATTAATTATTTTATAATATTCTATAAATATTCTATTAGTTATTCGATTAATTATTATATTATTTATTTTTCTATTAATTTTATTTTACATTATATTTTATTAAATATATTTTAAATTATAAATAAAATAAGGGAATACATTATAAAATAAAGTAATAAAAACGATATAATAAAATAAAATAATGAATACAATATAATAAAATAAAAATATGAGATAAAAAATTAAAATAAGATGAATTTATACAAAAATCTATTTTCTTAGAACATCAACAGCTGATTTAAATTCTTTAACAAAAATCTTAACCTGTTCTTCTGGAATTGAGAAACTAACTCTAAGATATTTGTCTCCAAAAAGATTACTAGTGTAAGCACCTTGTCTTGTAAAAATCTTTTTCTTTAAAAGATAGTCGGCCATGACTTTTGGATCTATTCCTGTATTTTTAAGGTCTATAGCTAACATATTTCCATTAGAAGGATATACTGGAATAAAAACCCCTTTAATTTCATCAACACATTCTTTAATAAGCTTTTGATTATTTCGTGTAGTATTTGTAATTTCATTAATCCAAGAGTCTTTTGATTTAAGAGCTGCAATAGCACCAGCTTGAGCTATAAGGTTTGTTCCTAAGTCATTAATAAGAATAGTTCTTACAGAACTAATTATTTCTTTTGTGGATATTATAGATCCTATCCTAAGTCCTGCCATTCCAAAAATCTTTGAAAAACTGTATATTGTAATGGTATGGTTTGGAGCATAATGGGCAGCTAAAAAATGTTCTTTTGCAAAATCTCTGTATGTAATATCATGTAAGAGATAAATATCATTTTCAATAGCTATTTCAGCAAATTCTTTTATTTCTTCTTCATTATAAGAACTACCTAAAGGATTTAAAGGATCGATAAGCACGATTATTTTTGTATTTTCATTCATGTATTCTTTTACAAGTTCAGGAGTTAACTTGTAATCATTATCACTACTATAAATAGGTACAGATATAACTTCATTAGAAAACCTACTTGCAAAATTGTCTATGATTAGATAACCCGGATCACAAGTAATAACATTATTATTAGGTTCTAAAATATCGTTCATACATAAATATAATGACTCTGTTCCTCCAGCTGTTATTAAAATATCTTTATCTTCAAGAGAAAGATCTTCTAAAATAAGATTTTTTAACTCTTTAAATCCTTCTGGAGGAGGATATTTACAATATTCTCTACTTTCAACACAACTAATCATAGCATCCAAAATTTCATTACTTTCATGGAGGTGATTAGTATTTTGACCCATCCAAATCATCTCTTTATCATTGAAAACTTCTTCAAAGAATTCATTAGCTGATTTGAAACCTTTAGGAGGGATTTTAGCAGCTTTTGCATATTTTTTTGGTTGGATCATATTATCACGATTGTATTTAAGATTTATTCTAAGATTTATTATAAATTTATTAAAATTTTATTATAAATTATAATTAAAATTATAATTAAATTTATTCTTAGATTTATTCTTATTATTTCTAAAATTTTTATAAAACTTTCATAATACTGTTAAGCAATCATTAATTAAAGAATTGTAAAATATATAAAAGTTTTATATCATAATAAAGTATGTTTAAAATTATTAATAAATATAATGGTTTAAATTGATTAGAAGAATAAAGGGTAATAATTAATAATAAAGAATAATAAAGAAGAAAAATTCAAAAGATTAAAGTTTATTCAATTCCATTGTTAGTAATAGCAAACTTAGTGCTTTTACCTTCAGCTATTGTTTTATGTCTTTTTAAAGTAGCTATACGTTGTCCATTCATATCAGATTTTGAAAGTTCAACTATTATTTTACTCCAATATTTTAATATAGTTCCACCAACTGGTGTAACTGTTACAGAACCTTCAACTTCAAATGTAGAATATATTTGATTAGTTATAACTACAGCTATATTATATTTACGAGATAACCTTGATAAAGTTCCCATTTGAATTCCTAATTCTCTATTAATTAATTTTGAATTTTTTCCTTCTTTTAATCTATATAAAGCTACAGCAGAATCAATAATAATTAAATCAACCTCTTCAGCATTAGAATTAATCCATGTCTCAATTGATTTTAGATTATTAATCTGTTCTTGAAATGAGTTTGGTTCAAAAACAACTATATTATTAGCTATTTTATCAAAATCTTCATTAGCTAATTGTTTAACTCTGTCTATTGATATTCCACCTTCAGTATCAATATAAGCTACTTTTTTACCTTCTTTTGCAACTTTAACAGCTAAATTTAAAGATATATTTGTTTTTCCAGAACCGGGAGGTCCATAAAATTGAGTTATATTCCTTTTTTCAATTCCCCCTCCTAAAATAATATCTAAGGAAGAATCAGTTGAAATTTTTGAAGGATTATTTATATTAGCTAATGTTTTCATACTCTCACTATTTTTAATATTTCAAGATTTTTAAAATTAATTTATAATATTTATAAGTTTTACAATATTTTAATAATAATATTTTAATAATAATTAAAATATATTTTTACAATATATCTTAATAATTTATTTTTTCAATATATTTATATTATATATTTTATAATATTTTTAAAACTTTTTTAAAATTTTTTATATTTTTATATTTTTTATAATATTTTATAGTGTTTTTATCCATAATACTGTTTGTTTTTACTAATATTAATACTATTCTAATTTGTATTATTATCCTAATTAAAATTAAATTAGAGATCTTATTGTTAATATAATTAAATAAAATTAATAAAATATAGTAATTTTTAATAAAGAAGAAATATTGTAAATTTCCAAAATCAATATATTCACAAATTATTTTTATCTAATATTCGAATACTTAATTTTTTAAAATACCTATTCCTTGTCTTAATATTACAGGTTTTCTTTTGGTTAAATCAACAACAGTTGAAGGATTAGGAGAATCTAAATGACCAATATCGATAACATAATCAACATCCCCATTTAACTGTTTGATTATCTTTTTTGGAGTATCTAATGTTTTTTCTCCAGAAAGATTTGCACTAGTAGTAGTTATTGGGAAATTTTGAGATAAAGATCTAGCTATATCATTGTCAGGAATTCTAAATCCAATTTTATGATTTTTAGCAAAAAGAATTGGCATTATAGATGTTTCACGTATAATAAATGTAAATGGCCCAGGTAAATGATTTAAAACTAAATTTTCATGTTTGACAGGTATTTCAGCTATTAATTTAGCACCTTTGATAGAAGAAACACATACTGAGATTGGTTTAAAATAATCCCTAGCTTTTAAATTATAAACTTTTTCAACAGCTTTTTCATTGAAAATATTAGCACCTAAAGCATAAAGAGTGTCTGTAGGATAGATTATTACTCCTCCAGAACTTAAAATTTCTGTAGCCTCGTTGATTATGTCCATATCAAGTTTTTCTGGGTTCATTTTAGCTATTTTCATTAAATCGCCTGAAATTTAAATATAAAAATATAATCTTATTCTTGATATCTTCCTATTTTTAAAGATTCTTCCTATTTTTAAATATTTATTACGTTTTCATTAATATATGATATTTTTATAAAATTTATATAAATGTATTTTTTATATCATTAATTTTATTTTTTTTATAATGTTAATAGTTTATTTATTTATTTCTTGAATTTATATTATAAATATTAAGATAAATAACTTTCCAAAAAATATTAAATATTATTTGACTATAATAAAACATTAAAATAATTTTAATATTTACTAAGAACTTAAAGAATTTAATCAATTATAAATTTTATATAATCAATTATAAATATTTTATATAACTTTTATATATAATTATATAATTTCTATACAATCTATGTAAAACCTACTGAAAATAGTTAATATGAAAAATTAAAAATAAAAAAATAAAAAAAATAAAATATCTGATATATTAAATATTCAAAAAAATATTATAAAAATTATAAAGTTATATAAACACTTATTTTCATATAATATAGCTATGTTAGAAAGATTTCGACCCCTTTTAAAAAAAATTCTTGAACCAATTGCAAAGCAAATGAATATAAATCCCAATATAATAACTCTTATTTCACCATTTATTGCAGTGATATCTGCATTATTTTTTGGAACTGGAAATCTTCTAATAGGAGGATTATTCATTTTATTCAGTGGAATATTTGATGTTCTTGATGGAGCTATAGCTAGATATCATAATAGAAGTTCTGATTTTGGAGCATTTCTTGACTCAACAATGGATAGATTTTCAGATGCAATTATAATAATTGGATTAATGTGGGGAGGATATACCACTTGGTTAATTGGAGCATTAGCTATTCATTCGGCTATTACAGTTAGCTATGTTCGCGCAAGTGCAGAATCAAAAGGAATTCCATGTAATGTTGGAATAGCTGAAAGAGCTACAAGACTAATTATTCTTGTTATAGGAGCTTTTATAGCTGTAATCTTCAATAATAACATGTTAATGAATTGGGCAGTATTATTAATGGTTATACTTGCATATATCACAGTAGTTCAGAGAATTTATCATGTTTGGAAACTAACAAGTCATGAAAGAAGGCATTTATAGAAGGAATGAATATGGATTGTGAAGATAGAATTTTAGTTGATATTGAAAAATTAGATGAAAGTTTCAAAAAAATCAACTCTATTGAATTTACAGTTGAAGAAGAAGAAATAATTGAAAGAGCAAAAAGTTATCAACAAGACTGCAAATATTATCTCGAAAAAAAGGATGAAATAACTTCTTTTGGTTGTATAACTTATGCTCATGGACTTTTAGATGCTATAAAACTAAATCACGGCATCGATTGATACAAAAATAACTAAGATAATAATTAGGAAGCAAATATATGATAGATAATCTTGAATGGAAAGAAAAGATATTAAAAGATATTGATAAATTAGAAGCTAATCTTGAAGAAATTGAAGGGATTGATTTTTCAAAAAAAGAAAAAGAAGTTATATCTAGAGCAGAAGATTATCGAGAAGATTGTAAATATTATTTAGAAAAAGGAGATGAAATAACATCATTTGAATGTATTAGTTATAGTCATGGGTTGGTTGATACTTTAAGAATTATTCATGATATTATATAAATAATACAATAACATTGATCTTTTTTAGATTTTAAGAAGTTTTTGTGAAGATTTAAAGATTAAAATAAAAATTTCTTAAAATCCTTGATTAATATACTAAAATAAAAATAATATAAATTCTAACAAAAAAAATACTGGTTCATAATTTTTTTTCTATATTTTCTTCTTTTACACCATTTTTCAGTCAAAAATCATTTAATTTTTAAAGTTATGTTCTTAATAATTATATCCTTAATAATTACATTCTTAAAATAATTAAACTTATGGAACCCAAATTTAAAAATTTAGTAAATAAATACTATAATTCAAATATGTAGCTATAGTAACCCAAATAATATAAGGAACCAATAGAATACCTGCCCATTTAGATATTTTATAAAAAACAAAGATATTCATTAGTATAAATATCCAAAGCATTAAGATAACTCCTAAACCTCCAATTATAGAGTGAAATCCAAAAAATACTATAGACCATAATAAATTCAAGGCCAACTGTATTCCAAATATAGCTAAAGCAAATTTTACTTTTTTATCACTAAGATTTTCTTTTAAAACCAAGAATAAACTTATACTCATTAATATATAAAGAGTATTCCAAACTATTGGAAAAACCCAACCTGCTGGTGTCCATGACGGTTTAATAATAGAAGCATACCAAGTAGCTATTTGAGGATAAGTAACTAATGAGCCTATTATCCCAATTACAAACACAATTACAAAGGAAATTATCAATTTAAATATATTCGATCTTTTGATACTATTCATCTAACCCCACCTAACATTAATTCTTAAAAAATATTATATTAGTTATTAATATTATATTTTTAATTATTATTATAATTTTAGTATAATTAGCTTTAATAGATTAAATTCTTTATAAATTAAGATATAATAGAATAAAAATATAAAAATAGAAAAATATGAAGAGTTAAAAACGAAAAATTAGCACAAAAATTAATTAATAAATAAAAAATTTAGTAAAAATAGAATAAAATAGTAAAAAGTAAAATAACTTAGAATAAATTGAATAAAATAGAATAAAACAGTGCAAAGTAAAATAACTTAGAATAAATTGAATAAAATAGAATAAAAAATAAAAATAGAAAAATAGAAAAAATATAGAAATATAAAAAATGGAAATTAATCCATCTTTTCAAATCTTGATTCTAATTTTTCAAGAACACCTGGCAAAGAGGTGTATTCCATTTCTTCACTTGGTAATCTGTGTGGTTCGAATGGACCATGTCTTCTCATATAGTTAGCTACTTTTGTAGCTTCTCTTCTAGCTTCATCGAATGCAGGATCATCGAATAAATCTACTTCGATTCCTAATTTTGCATCAGCTATTGAGAAACCTAATCCAATAACTCTAGGAGGACCATCAAATCTAATTGGGTTTGCTTCATATTGAGCAGTTGGCATCAAAGGACCATTGTGAGAACCTCTCATCCATCCACTTACTAAATGTGGGAATGCAAATGGTTCAACGACTTCACCAGCTGATGGAAATCCAGATTGAGCTCTTACAATAGCTACAGGATCATCTTTACCGATGTAAGAACCAGCCATTAAGTTTAATCTTTCTGTACTTACACTAGAAGCAATTTCTCCATTTTTCTTGAAGATTCTTTTAATAACATATCTTCCAGTAGAACCTAAAAGAGCAAGTAAGTCATATGATTCTTCAGGACAACTCATTATAACTTTTCTGTGTTCTAATACATCAAACACTTCAAATTTGAACCCTTCATGCATACTTGGGTCAATAGTAAGTCCTGCAGTACAAAATGGATCTGCAAATAACCTATATAAAGGTAAGTTAAATGCACCAGGTTCGGTTTTATCACAACAGAAAACAATAACTGGGTCACTTGGTCTTTCTTTAAATTCCATTTCAGCTACACCTGGACCCATACCTTTGATGTTTCCAGAAAAAGTATCTGACAATAAATCTTGGCCTGCACCATATAATTTTAATTCTCTAGCTACTTCAGTAGCTTTCATAAATGCATTAAAAGCAGTTTCATGAACTTCTTCATTTTCTTCACCATTTCTGTGAGTCATTATCATATCAATATCATCACCACATCGGGTGATAAAATAATCTTCTAATAATCCTTCTTCGGTTGCTTTTGCCAAAACTTCATCACAAGTTTCCATTAAAGCTGGATGTGCTACTAAATGACCAGCAATACTTCCAACATCTGCTTTAATTACACTAATAGTTGTCTTCATCATTTTACCTCATAATTTAGTTCAACAATAATTTTAATTTTATTATTATCTTATATCCTTACATTATCTAAGGATATTTAATAGATTTCAAATATTAAGAATATTATCTAAATTTTAGATATATTAATTTATTTGATGTATCTATTATATAAATTTATTATTAAAAATTTTTAAAAATTTTTTACTTTTTATTCCTATAAATCATAAAATATATTATCTTTGAATAAAAGTTCTTAATCATTGATTTTGTTAAAATATTAATTTATTTTCAATAAAATAATCTAAAGTATTTAATATTTTAATAATATTTAAATTATAGCTAATTAGCAAATTTTTATAATAATATTATATTTGTAATGAAAATTTTAAGTAATAGCTTATATTACTAATTATTTAATATTTTATAAAATTACAAAAAATTATTCAAATTAATGAAAAAAATTATCACTCAGCATATTTATGAATATACAATTAATCATAATTACAGATTCACAGTTAGTTCAGAATAATTATCTATTGATTTGTAACTTTTTAAATAATGTTTTTATTTTATATTTAATCCAATTTTTATTACTTTTAAGGTATTTAATATCAATTTTAAGATATTTAATATCATTTTTAAGACATTTAACTTTTTTTCTCTCTTTTTTTAGCTTTTCAAGATTTTCCGAATATTTATTTATTAAATTTTTAAATTTTACATTGGATTTTTTTCTTTTCTCTTCACATTCAATCCTAAATTCAAACTCTGAATAATATTTAGATTTTTGTATATTTTTCAATTTTGAAACTTTATAAAGATCAGTTAATTCTTCATCTGTTAAAATAAATCTAGAACATAATTTTTTCAATAAAGGAAAAAATTTTTCTCTTAAATCATCTTCTAGCATAAAATAACGAGATAAAGAGCTACTTATTACATATGCGAATAAATCTAACTTATAAAGATCGAAAAATCCAGAATCTTTAAATACATCTATCAAAAGTTTATGTATTTCTAAAACATCCAAATACCTCTCATTTTTACTAGTTATTGTTGAACCTATTCTGTTAAATCTATAATAATATAAAAAATTTCTAACTAAAGAAACTCTCTTTGAATTCAAATAAACTTTATGAAAGAAAATAGTATCTTCAAAAATTAGATTTTCTGGAAATAACTCACCTCTTAATTCTTTTAAAAGTGAATTTCTATAAATTTTATTTGATTGAGTAACAGTTATCTTAAAAAGGAAATTTTTTGTATCAAAATGATTAAAAGATCTATCATTAAAGCTTTCATCAAAAAATTCAAGAGTATAGTAAGAAAGATTTGCATTATAGTCTGCATTTACTACCTGTATTGGACACATTGCCATGTCACTATCATATCTTTGGGCATTTTTGTATAATTTCTCATACATATCTTTAGAAATCCAATCATCACCATCAACAAAACCAACATACTCCCCATTTGCATGAAGTATTCCAAGATTTCTAGCACTCCCCGCCCCACCATTTTCTTTATTTATAACTTTAATATTTGAATTTAATTTTGCATATCTATCTAAAATTTTAGGAGAATTGTCAGTAGACCCATCATTGACACAAATAATTTCTATGTCACTTAGTGTTTGATTGATTACACTATCCAAACATTTTTCTAAATAATCTCCAACATTATAAACAGGTATAATTACTGAAACTTTTATTACCATTATAATCCCCCAATAAATTTTAAATGATAGTCCATTAAAGATTATTTTTTATTTATACTCTTCTTCTTCAATATTCAAGTTATTAATAAATATATTATAATCAATCTTTGGATTTGTAGAAATCCTTTTATTTTTTTATTTTTATTCTTTGTTTTTTGAATTTGTTATATTTTTTTCTTTAAATAAATTTTACAGTTGAAAATGCATATTGACTGTTTAAAAAAAGAATTTAAAAGTATTTATAGTAAAAAAGAGAATATATAATATTATTCCAGTAAAATAATCAATTCCCCCATTTATACTATAATTTCAAAGCAATTAAATCTTTCGGATATTTAATTTTAAAAACACTGCAAAATAATATATAAAAACAATTTTAAAATAAAAAAAGTCAACTAAATAAAAAATAAAATAAGTATAAAAAATTATATTATAATAATCATTGAAATAAAATAATTAGCATTAAAATAATGAATTAATGAATGAATTAACTAATAATTAACCATATATTAATAGTCTATTGCCCCACATTATTAAAAATTGATTTAAAAACTTTAGCTAACTCTTCTTCCTGATTCATATCTTCCTTAGCTTGTCTAACTCTATCAATATCAGCTTTTGTTTCAGGATATCGTGGTACAGCACTACAACCACCATCATATTCTTTTGAAATATCATAAGTTCCAATTTCCTTAGCTATTTTTTCTATTTCAACTTTATCTAACCCAATTAAAGGACTGAGGATAGGTACTTTTACATCTTCCCTTGTAGCTAAAATATTTGGAAGAGTTTGAGATGCAACTTGACCTACACTACTTCCATCAACAACCCCTAATGCACCCATATCAGTAGCTAACATTCCTGCTATCTTATACATACCAGATTTACAAAGAACACAAGTCATCTTTTCAGGAGCATCATCTTTACATTTTTCTAGATATTTCCCATAACTAACTGTTCGAGTTGTAAAAGAAACACCACTCGAATAAATTTTTAATTGTTCTATAATCTTTCTGAATTTTTCTTCTCCCTTTTCCTTAGTGAATGGATCATTATCAAAGTGCAGTGCTATTATTTCACAGCCTCTTTTCATCATAAGATAAGTAGCTACTGGAGAATCAATTCCACTGGAAATAAGTGAAATTAGCTTACCTTGAGTTCCAAGAGGTAATCCTCCAGGACCTTTAATTTTTTCATGAAAGATATAAGTTTCATTTTCACGAATTTCAAGAAAAATCTCAAGTTTTGGATTAGTTAAATCAACTGGACATCCTAATTTTCGAACAACAACAGAACCTCCAAAGGCAGCTGCTTCTTGAGAAGAAAAATCATGAGTACCAACACGTCTACATCTTATTGCGAAAGGAATTTCAGAAGTTATAAGTCCTTCTTCAATTAATTTATCCGTGTATTCACTGAGAGTTCTTTCAATATCCTCAAAATTACTATAAGTAGAAACAGCTGGAGAAAAAGAAACTATTCCAAATATTTTATGAAGTTTATCTAATGCCTCATCAAAATTTTCTGGAAAAATAAATATTCTTGCCTGATTTATATCTATTTCACAATTGAAAGAAGCTTTTATATTAGAAGAAAGTTTTCTTTCAAAACGGCCCCTAACACGAGGACTTTTTAATCCTAATTCCCCATATCTAGCTATTATTACACTATGTATCATTTAATTCCTCTTTAAAAACATTAAAAATGAAAATATTAATATCAATATCAAATTATAATTCAAATTCTTTATTCTCAATCATATTCTTTAGTTTAGTAGTCAAAGCTTCAGCTCTTTTTACATCAGATTGTCGACAAGCAATTGGAATATCATAAATATTATTTTCAATATCAACAGAAACTGAGCCAGTATTCATTTCAAATGCTCCACCAAGACAAGAATATGCACACATTCCACATCCAAAACATTTTTTTAAATCCAAATATTTATTTCCCTTTTTATTACTATAAGCAAATGTTGGACAACGTTCTTCTACTAAACAGGTACCACAATCAATACATTTGTCTTCATGGAAAGTTGGTCTCTCATCATAACCATTCCAAACATTTTTGTAGTTGGTTTCCGAGAGAGGTAGGTGTCTTCCATGAATATCAGCTATTGGAAGAGATATATCCTTATTCATCACCATCAAGTTAGAAAATATTTTTTCATTTAAAACTGGAATTGGAATAGCAATAGAATCAAAAACTTCAGGACCTTCAGCAGTTTTAAATCCTCCAATAAATTCAGAGCTCATTTGAAGCATATCAGCAGCTAACATAAAATTTGGTTTAATATCACTACTACGAGTACCTTCTCCAAGAACTAACCCTATAGAACCATTTAAAAGCACATTAGATCCTTTTTTTATAGCAATTCTCTCAGGATCATTCTGAAGAGGATTAATTTCCCCACAACCAGAAAAAGAAAAAGATTTGAAATTTCCTTCCATCGGAATTGCATTAAATATTGATGAAACAGAATCAGAAGAAGGATTTATAAATGCAGTATAATTTTTAAAGGCCATTCTTGTTCCAATCATTTGAGCTTGAGTAATATCATCAATAGTAATAGAAGAAGAGAATTTTTCACCATCAGTTGATTCTAATTCAACATCAATCTCTTTCCCATTTATAATATCACTAAATAAGAATCCTCCACCATACTCAGAGTCATATTTACTATGACTAGTCCCATATACAACAGTATCAACAGAACCTAACCATTCATTGGGGCAAGGACCTGGAAAAGATGGAATTCCATTTAAATATAGATTTTTACACTTTTTAAAAGTTCCTGGTTCAAATACATCTAAATGAAAAACAGCTGCAGTACCTGACATAATCCCACAAGTCCCACAGGTTACAACATCTATATCTTCAAATTTTGGTGTGACCCCATCCCTAATTAAATCTTTTAAATCTTGAGCTGTGAAAATATTAGCTTCACCATTAGCTATTTTTTCATTAATTTCCTCAATACTTCTTGATTTCACAAAATCATCCCATAAACTATAAAATTTATTTATCCAATAATTTTAAAGCTAATTGTAAAGCTTCTTCTATTTTATCAGCTCTTGGCCCTGCTCCTTGAGCAAGTGTAGGTCTTCCACCTCCACCTCCACCAAGTACTTGAGCTGCCTCCTTAATAATCTCATTAATTTTAATTCCAGAACCAATAGCTGAAGAAGATGCAGCACCAACAATCTTACCATCATTATTACCAATAATAGCTATATCAGCTTTCCCATTATCAGTGAAATCAGTAGCTATATTTTGAAGTTCTTTAATATCTCCTTCAATAATCTGTTTTAAAACTTTCAAATTATTAATTACATCTAAATTATCTGTTAAGCTATTTATTTTAAGATCTGCTATTTCTGATTTAAGTTTGCCAATTTCATTTTTTTGAGATTTCCACTCACTAAAGAATCTATCACAAGTTTTAGGTAGCTGTTCTGGTGTTACTTTAAAGATATTACTACTATTTCTTAAATATTCATCATTGATTTGCATGGATTGAACAGCAGCTATTCCTGCTGAAAAATCAAGTCTTTCAACACCATCTTGGATTCTTTCAGTTTTATTTATTTTTATAAGTCCAATATCTCCAGTATTAGGAACATGAGTACCAGCACATGCTTGCACATCAACATTTGGAATATTAATAACACGTATGATAGATCCTGGAACTACACCTCCTTGATAAAGAGTAAAACCGTATTTTTTATCAGCTTCATCACGATTCATCCAGTTAATATCAAGAGAGATATTTTCCATAACAAGTTCATTAGCTATTCTCTCAATTTCATTTACTTCATCTTGGTTAATACGTTTATAATGAGATAAATCAAGACGAGAGCGTTTAAGACCTTTTTGAGCTCCAGCTTGCCAAATATGATCTCCAAGAACTCGTTTTGATGCAGCTATTATTAAATGAGTAGCTGTATGATTTCTAGCAAGAGCTATTCTCCTATCCCAATCAATTATTCCAGTAATAGACTTACCAACAATGTCAGTATCGTTTTTGAAGTATTTAAAATCTTTATTATCTCCATTATCAGGAATAATTTTATGTAAAACAACATCACCTACTTTTTCAGTATGTTTTACTCTATAATTTTCTCCTTCAATATTTAAATAACCAATATCAGAAGGTTGACCTCCTCCTTCGGGATAAAAAGCAGTTTGATCTAAAATAATAGCTATTTCACTATTTTTTTCTTTTTCATCAATTCCATTATTATTTTTAGAAGTATCATTTTCTATAACATCTATAACTTCTGCTTCAAATTTAGATATATAAAAATCATCATAAAATAGTAAATCAGTTGGAGGATAATCTAACTCCAATTTACTTTCACTAGGTATTTTTTCCTCACTATGTTGGCTAGCTACTAAAGTAAAGAAATTATCTGGAATAACAACACTAAAGTCTTCTGGAGGAAAATTTTCTTTAGCTATTTCTTGAACTGTTTCAGGAGGCATTCCATGAGCATCATAAAGATCTATTAAAGTTTCAACAGGCATAATATCTTTGTTCTGTTTTTTTAAGTTTTTAATAGTTCTTTTAACAACCCTATTACCTTTTTCAATAGTTTTAGCATATCTTTCTTCTTCAAGATTAATAATATTCATGATATGTTCTTGGGTATCTTTAATTTCAGGATAAAATTTAGTTAAAAAGTCTAGTTGAATTTCCATAATATCTGAAAGAGATTCTTTCATTTCAAGTTCTTTCATAAATCGTATAGTTCTCCTAAGAACAAGTCTTGCAAGATAGCCTTCTTTAACATTAGAAGGAATAATTCCATCAGCTAACATGAAAGCAAGGCACCTAGTGTGATCAGCTATAATATAAATAGCTTCCATTGGTTCAGCTGATTTAAGAAGTTCTTCAATAGATATATTAAGTTTATTAGCTACTTTTTCACGAAGTGATCTAATATCGGCAAATGTTTCAATATCCATCATCCCAGCTATCTGAGCATTTTCAGCCAATATCTTTTCATCAACATCAATATTAGTTATCTCTTTCAATTTATTAATTACCGGAGCAAAACAAGCATCATAAGCAGTAGGAGTTCCCTGAGAAATCCAAGCAAAACGTTCTAATCCATAACCAGTATCTACAGTTTTAAGAGGAATTTCTTCTTTATCTCCATTTGGAAGGATCTTATATTGCATGAATACAAGAGTAGCTAACTCAACTCCTCTTACACACACTTCATAACAAGGTCCAGCATTTCCACCACCTTCCCACCAAGATTCAATAAAGGTGATTTCTTCTGGATTAATACCTATGCTACCTATAAAATCATGACATAGTTTTACAGTATCATCTTTCCAATAAATTTCATTTTCTGGACGATTAAAAGCATGATGTGCACCCATTGTAAAACAAGTCATGTGTCTACCAGTTCTTCCAACATTATCAACATCATTAAGACGAATAGCAGGTTGAGCAATTGTCAAAGGATTAGCTGGAGGATCTACCAAACCAGAGGTCACCCACGGTTGAAAATCATAGATTGAAGCACCAACTAAAAATACATCATCTCTCCATCTTTTAGCTAAAACTGGATAACGTGGAATTGATGTATGGTCTCTATTTTCAAAAAATTCACGAAAAGCTTTTTGAATTTCAAAAAGATCATATCCATAATCAGTTGCAGGATTTCCTATAAATTCATATTCATCACATGGAGCATCTCCACAAGTAGCCCTCTCTGGAATAGACCAAAAAACATTTCCACATGTTTCACACTTCTGCTTAGTATAGCCTAGTTCTTTTAATATTTCAGTCATAGTATCAATTTGTAAAAGTTTTTATGAATAATTAGTAATTATATTAAAATTAAATTTAATTTAAATCTAGATTTATTAAAATAATTATATCCTTTATAATAATTAGTTAATTAAGTTAATAATCAACAATAAAATTATTTGTTTATTTATATTAATAAAATTATTCATTAAAAGTAAATTTAGAAAATAAAATGAATGGCAATAATAAAAATAATTAAACTATAAAATTTTGAAAAAAATAATTATAATAAAAACTTGAAGATGTTTAATTAGTGATTATAGATATTATTGGATTATAGATAAAAATTAAAAATAAAATATGTAAATAAAATATGTAAAAATAATGAAAAAACAAAAAAAATAATGAAAAATTAAAAAATAAATAAAAAAGAAAAAAGAAAAAAAATAAGAAAAGTACTTATCGGAATTATCCGAATAAAGCACCTAATCCAGCTGCAGCTTCTTCTTCAGATGCTTCTTCTTCCTCTTCCTCTTCTTCTTCAGCAACTTCTTCAGCAGCTGCAGGAGCTGTTTCAGCTGCAGCTGCAGGAGCTGCTGCCATAGCAGTAGTTGCCATAGCTTCTTCAATATCTACATCTTCTAAAGCTGCAATTAAAGCTTTGATTCTAGCATCATCTGCTTCAATTCCTGCTGCTTCGATTATACTTTTAACATTTTCTTCATTAATATCTTTATCTGCGCTGTGCAAAATCATTGCTGCGTATATATATTCCATGTTTTCACCTTAATATTTAATTATATTTAAATTATTTAATTTTATGTTTAAATCCAACTTCATTTTTTTTGAATCTAACATTTAAATAAACTTTGTAAAGTTTAACACCATTGGTTGAATAAATTAAAAACTTATAAATTTTATTTTGATAATTTTGTAGTACTATCCAAATAGAGCTCCGAGGCCTGCAGCTGCGTTTTCTTCTTCAGCTTCTTCCTCTTCTTCTTCCTCTTCTTCTTGTGTATCATCTTGTGTCTCTTCAGCTACAGGAGCTGTAGTTGCTGAAACATTAGATAATTTTTCAACAAGTTCATCATCAAGTGCACCTTCAGTTCCTGCAACTGCACTAGCTAAAGCTAACATTTTAGCATTTGCAAGAGCTATTAAAGGCTCAGTTGTTTCAGAAGTAAGAATAGATCCAGCCATAGCTAAGTTAAATGACTTAGTATTTGCGTTTTGGATAATTGCAACGATAGTTTCTTTAGTAGGTATTCCTGCATTAACAGAAAGATTAAATGCTTTTGCAAATGCACCTTGAATATCCGCCAATGTTTTTTCATCATCAATAGTTAATAAATCAGAAGTATAAACAGCTTCATCTTCATAAGCTGCTCGTAAATCAATACCTACTTCCATAGGCTGAATATCAAGTCTAGTTAACATACCAGCTACTTGTTTTGAAACTGGTTCACCAGCTTTAACAATAACATGGTCTTTAGAAACTACTATTTTTCCTTTATCAATTTTAGCAGGTATTCCCACTTGTTGTAATTCACCAAGTAATGGACCTGGTTCAAAACCAGTATCTCCTTGAGGTACAATAATATCAGAATCAGGAACATTTCCTTCTTTAGCAGGAGCTGCTGTTTTACTGTTTTCTAATATTTTGAACAACTTGAAAGGATTCATATCAGTGAATACAATTGCAGGTTGACCATCCATATGATTAGAAAGATCTACAATATTTTCTTTCTTTTTATTACAGTCTTCAAAGGCTAAGTCCATCAAGTTCTTTTTAGACATTCTAATAATAGCTTTGCCTTGTAAGGATTGTCTCATCTTTTGAAGTTGTTTTGCAGGTATGTTAAGCAAATTAACTATACCAACTACTTCGTGAGAATCAATCAAACTTTTAAGTTCTTTAACCTCTTCTTTTTTCCATTCAGCAACGTGAGCCATTTTAAATCACCCTCACTACTGAACCCATTGTTGTTTTAACAAACATGGATTTTATTTGGCTTCTACCTTTTTCTAAATTGCGGTCTAAGACTGCGAGAACTGCATCTATATTTTCAGCTATTTGCTCGTCACTCATATCCTGAGTTCCAACTAAAGCTTGAATACTTGGCTGGTCTTTAACACCTACTTTTACAGTACTCTGTAATCTTTCGATTAAAGGCTCTGCTTTAGCACTGGCAGGTACTGGTTTAGGCATTTTTTTCCTTGGACCTAAAACTGGTCCTAAGAATCTACCAACAAGTGGCATCATATCAGCCTGAGCTACGAAGAAATCATGAGCATTAGCTAATTTCTTAGCTTGCTTCCTATTTTTACCAATTTCTTCTAAGTCTGCTTTAGTCACAACAAGATCAATACCAGCATTTTTAGCTTGAACTGCTAATTCCCCGTCCGCGATAAATCCTATATTAACGTCTTTACCACGTCCATTAGGGAGAGCAACTTCTTCATCAAACCGATTTTCTGGTTTTTTGACGTCCAAATCTTTGATGTTAATAATAACATCAATAGATTGTGTGAAGTTTCTCGGCTTTGATTCTTCTTTCGCCTTCTTCACCGCTTCCATAATCTCTTGTGTCATATAAATCCTCCATGAACTTTGAGTTCATTGGATATTTTCAGGTTTCATGATCAACTGAAATCAATTAAGCATTTAATTTAGATTATAAGAATATTTTAAATATAATTAAATACTAAAAATTTGATTTAAATTGTATGAATTCAAATGTATCAATTACATCAAAATGCAACATCATATACATATAATTATTTAATAATTCTATATAATTCGATTTTATATAATTCAATAACTATTATATAATAAATTATATAATAAAATTCTGTTTAAATTTATTTGAAATTTTAAGATATTGATACTTATTGTACAAGAATATCGTCGTATTCTCCAGCATCAACAGCTTTTTGGGTTTCTCTTGGGTCTTTACCATCTACAGTAATTCCCATACTTACACAAGTACCCATAACTTCTTTTGCACCATGTTTATAATCATTAGCTAAAAGAGAATCATATTTCATCCTAGCTATTTTTAAAGCTTGTTCTACTGATAAATCAGCTACTTTATCTAAACCTGGGTCTTGAGAAGCTTTTTCAATTTTGAGTTCATCCATAATAAGAGCAGTGGTTGGAGGAGTACCTATTTCAATTTCAAAATCTTTAGTATCACTATCAATGATAATTTTTACTGGTACTTTCATTCCTTCAAAATCAGCGCTTTTGTTATTAATTTGCTCAACAACTTGCATCATATTAATTCCGAAAGGGCCGATAGCTGGACCTAAAGGTGGTCCCGGAGTTGCACTTCCCCCTTCGATAAGAATTTCAACAGTATCTTTAGCCATTAGTCAGCCTCCTTTTGTATAATTCTAATTTGATCTCCTTTAACAGTTACAGGAATTGGAACTGCAGCTTCTATTAACTCAAGAACAACTTCTTCACGAGATTCATCTATACGAACCACTTTAGCTCTTTCTCCTTTGAAAGGCCCAGATATAAGTTCTACGATACTTCCTTTTTGGATAGAAGATATAATAGGTTCTGGATTAAGGAATTTTTTAACTTCTTCAAATGTAACAATATTAGCATCTATAGCACTACGAGATTTGCCCTCAACGATTCCTCTTAAATGAGGTATTTTAAACGCTGGGTTTTGCATATCTATCTTAGTTGAAGATTCTACTAATATATAACCTTTCAAGGATTCTGGTACAAGAATTGCTCCGATACCAATACCGCTGTCTTTTGATTTTCTAGCTAACATCCTAGCCACATTTCTCTCTTGACCAGTTGCTGTCTTAAGAGCATATATGGAATTTTTGTGATCTTCCATTTTAAAATACACCTATTCAAATTAAAATTTCATCATTTATCTCTTAAAGATTAAATTAAATTTAAAATCAGGACAAATTAAACACTTGAATATAATTAAATCCATATTAATCAAATAATCAATATCATCAAATAACTAATGTCAATCAATTATCAATATAATAAGAGAATTAACATCAAACTATAATGAAATTAATATATTTAATGATTAACAAGCGTATTTAATCAGCGTTTATCCCAATTCCAATACAAACAATATAATATTAAAAACCATTTGATTTAATAATATTAAATTCAATATTACTAATTATTTTACATTTATTTGTAATTATACTAATAATAACTTATTTTAAATTATTATAAATTATTATAAACTATTATAAAATATTATAATTAATATTAAAATTAGATTTATATTATTTATATTAATTTTATATTTATATTTTTCAAGTATTTAAAGTTTTCAAAATTAGTATGAAAAATATAAAAATACAAT
Organism: Methanobrevibacter sp. TMH8; assembly: GCF_020148105.1. Lineage (NCBI taxonomy): Archaea > Methanobacteriati > Methanobacteriota > Methanobacteria > Methanobacteriales > Methanobacteriaceae > Methanobrevibacter > Methanobrevibacter sp. TMH8. The sequence goes on along the minus strand of NZ_JAHLZE010000022.1, from coordinate 41,673 downwards.
AATGTATGAATAAATATACTAATGTATATTAATACATATAAAATATATAAAATACATCTATTTTCAAGTTATTTTTAAAGAATATGGATTAAATTCTCAATATTAAGTTATAGTTAATTTTATAAAATTTATAAAAACTATAAAAGCTATAAAAAGTTATTAAATATAATTATAACCCTTAAAAATACTACTAAACTCTAGAAATACTATAAATACTAGAAATAGTAGAAACACTATAAATATTAAATTAACTAATTATAAACCAGCAATTTGAGCAATTAAAACTATTATAAAACCAATGACACCGATAATAGCTATTCCAATTGCAGTAATTTTTGAAAAATTAACATATTCTTCACCAGATGGTTTTTTAGCTACTTTTAATACTCTTTTACATTCTCTAAAAAAACGATTCATAGATTCTCCAAAACTCATTGAAATCTCCCATTTAACTCGAAAATAAGTTTGTGAATTTAATATTAATGAAAAAGCTTATAAAGCTATAATCATTATAATAATACAAAATTTAATAATTCTAAACTTATTAGTTATATTTTAAATATCTAAATATTTTAAATATTCTAAATTTATTAAAAATTGTAATATTTTATTAATTATAATCATTACACCTATAATTAATCATAGATATTTATAATAATATTATAATTATAATTTTGTATTTATAAACCTTTGCTTTATAATGAATTATAATAATATAAAATCTAAAATTTCAAAATTGAATATAAAAATTAAAGCATGAAATAGAAAATACAAAAAATAAAATAATTAATAAATAAAAATAAAATAATAATAAAATAAAAATAATAAAAAACAATAATAGTAATATACACTAGTAATATACACTAGTAAATAAGAAAAAAACTGATAAAAAAAGAATAAAAAAATATTGAATTATTAATAAAACTCAATATTAGAATGAACCATCAATGAAGTCATCTAAAGGATCAGATTCTACTTCAGAAGACATAGACTCCATATCAGCTACGTCGATTCTTTCAATTCCTCTTTCTGAAAATTCATCATGAGCTTTGACACCAGAAACAACAATTGTTGTTCTAATCATATTTTGGAGGTCTTCATCAATTTGTACACCCCAAATAACATTAGCTTCTGGATCTAATTTATCAGCCACAATCTGAACAATTTTTTCGGATTCATGTAATGTTAAGTCTGAGCTACCAGATATATTAATTAATGCACCCCTAGCATCTGAAATATCTAAATCAAGTAGTGGGCTATTTAAAGCTTCATGTACAGATTCTAATGCCCTGTCACCAGATTCAGATTCACCCATACCAATCATTGCCATTCCAGATCCTTGCATGATAGTTCTAATATCAGCAAAATCAAGGTTAACCAAACTTTTCTTAGTAATCAATTCTGTAATCCCTTTTACAGCTCTTCCTAAAATTTCATCAGAAACCATGAATGCTTTATTCAAAGGAAGATTCGGAGCTACTTCTAGTAACTTATCATTAGGAATAATAATAACAGTGTCTGCAGTATTTTTAAGTTTTTCCAATCCTAATTCTGCGTTTTCTCTTCTTTTAATACCTTCAGCTGAAAAAGGCATAGTAGCTACAGCCACAGTTAAAGCGCCTGCTTTTTTAGCTAATTTTGATATAACAGGAGCAGAACCAGTTCCAGTTCCTCCACCAAGTCCACAGGTAACAAACACCATATCAGACCCTTCGAGTTCATCCCTTATATCATCTTCACTTTCTTCAGCACATTCTTCTCCAACATCTGGTTCTCCACCAGCCCCTAAACCATGACAAGTTTTTTTACCGAGAAGGAGTTTTTTACTAGCTTGACTGTAGAATAAATCTTGAGCATCTGTATTAACAGTAATTGTTTCTGCACCCTCAATACCAATCTCATTTAATCTTGAAACAGTATTATTTCCAGCGCCACCAGCACCAACTACAAAAATTTTAGCACGGCTTTGCTCCATCATCTCGATAAGTTCATCATCAAGGTCTGAAGAAATTCTTGTTGGAATTTGTTTTTCCATTCTTTTTTCAGAATCTTTAATTGCGTCATTTAAAAATTTCACTTACTAACCCCACGTAAATTATAATTATAATTATAATTAATGAATTGTACACAATTTAAAAAAATTAGGATACAATTAATATTATACTAATTGTTTTGTTATAAGTTATATTTAAATGCAACGATATGCTTCTCAGAAATTAAGATGTTAGATTAACATTTAAGAGATAATTTAAAATTTTATCAAAAATCACAGCATAATTTTAAGATATTTTTAATCAAATCTTGAGATAAAGTTAATAAATAATTTAACTTAAATTATTATCTTTACAAAAAAAGTAGAATTTATTAGAAACAACTAATTTACTTCAAAAACTATTTTTATATTATAATAATAAAATTTAAGAAATTATCTATTATTCTAAAAAAATTTAAAATATTTGTTATATGGATTATCAAATAATATATAAAAATTATTGATAGTTAAATATCTTACATATAATTTACAACTAATTTATAAAGAAAATACAGTGAAATATAGCTTAATCTCTAGGCATAGCTAATATTTCATGGATTCTCATGTCAAAAACATTAGTCATGTTTGCTGGAGTTATAATAGCTGCAGAATCTGAACCATTTGCCCTACCACCAATAGCTAAAATTTCTTCATCAACAGGAATGAGACCTGCATCAGCTAACATTATAGTTATTTCTCCACAAACTTTAATCCCTTGTGAAAACATTCTAAGTGTTTCAGCTATAATTTCAACAGGAGTAACACCTCCAAATTTATTTGAAATTCCTCTTCCAACACCACTCAATGCATGAGAACCAGCAAAAGTTACAATTCCCTTATCTTCTAATTTTTCTATTATTGAACCATTAATTTCAAGTTTATTTTTCTCTTTGAATCCAGCATGATGAGTCACATTTATAATATTTATTTTATCCCCAATTCCAATTGAATCAAGAGCATCTCCTAATTTAAGAGCAGTTGATCCAGAAACTGAAGCAATAGCTACATATTTAATATCAGAATCTACTAATCTTTCCTTAACAATTTCAATTAAATTATCTGTATTTTCTTTTCCAGGTTTTTCAAAGTATGTTATTGATTTTTCCATAAAAACACCTCATATTCAATTAATTATAAATTATAATGTATAATCTATATTTATATATTATTTTATACATATTTAATTTATATATATTTTTTCCAAATATAATTTGATTATTATATATTATAATACTCGATAATTTATACTAATATTGAATATTATAGTAAATTATTATATAAATATTATATTACAATAGATATTATAAAAGAATATTAATTATAACACAATATTAATAATATTATATTGATTTTAGATATATTTATAACTTGTTTTAATCAAAAAAATCATATTTTTATTACTAAAAATCTAATTAATTACTAGAATAAAATAGAAAATGTTTAAATAAAAAATAATAATTAGTATAAAAAACAAACTAACAATGAATGATAAAAATGATAAAAATAATAAAAATAATAAGAAATGACTCTAATAAATAAAATAACTAATTAAAATAATTAAATAAAATTAAATAAAATAAAACTAATCATCATGTTTAAAAAGTGATTATATGAAATGTTTCGAATTTTTACTTCCAAAAAGAACAGAAAAACCACGAAATAAAGGACTAACCATGGTTCTAGATAAAGGTCTTGGATATGAAACTGCAAAATGTTTAATGGAGATAGCTGGAGATTATGTTGATCTATTGAAATTTGGTTGGGGAACAATCATTGTTCATGATAAAGAAATAATCAAAAGAAAAGTAGAAATGTATAAATCATTTGATATTATTCCATATACTGGTGGAACTTTATTTGAAATAGCTTATAACAACAAAAAAATTGATGAATTTTTTAAAGAAGCTAAAGATATTGGTTTTGAAGCTATTGAAATTTCTGATGGTTCAACTGATATGAAAGAAGATGAAAAATTAGAATTTATAAAAAGAGCTAAAAAAGAAGGATTCTATGTTTTATCTGAAGTTGGAAAAAAAGATCCTGTGGTAGATGCAAAAATTAGCCTAGATAGAAGAATAGAGTTAGTAAATGCAGAATTAAAAGCAGGGTCTGACAAAGTAATTATTGAAGCTAGAGAAGGTGGAAAAAACATAGGTATCTTTGATAAAAATGGAATAGCTAAAGAAGAAGAAGTAGACTACCTTAAAAAACATATTCCTGAAGAAAATATAATTTGGGAAGCACCTAACAAAGATCAGCAGGTTTATTTTATTCTAAAGCTTGGAAAAGAAGTTAATCTTGGAAATATTTCATCAGATGACATAACTTCTCTTGAAACCATTCGAAGAGGCTTACGTGGAGATACATTAAATAAAATTTAAAATATATTCCTAAAACAATAAATTATGAATTATTATATTTAATATATTTAATATAATATCCCATATGTTATTTGAGATATTTTTGATATGTTATTAATATTGTTAATATCTCTATTTGATATGTTATTTAATATATTATTTGATATTTTTATTGATTTATTTTTATTTTAATTTATTTTAATCTAAATATTTTTAATTTAAATATCATGTTAATTATTATAAATATGATTTATTTATATCCTATATATTTTATATCTTTGATAATTATTTAAAGTTTTTTTAAAGCGTTTTTAAACTGTTTTTAAATTTTTTAAACCTTATTTACAAAAAATATGCATTATGTGAGAATATATGAAAAAAAACAATTTAGGAGAAAAAGCTCTAAATTATAAAATAGCTAAAACATCCAAAGGAATAGAATACAAATATGTTAAAAATAAAGAATATATTATTATTCCTATTGAAACTGGGTATATTAAAGCCAATGATAGTCTTGAAAGTATTATAAATCCTGCTATTGAACTCATGGAAGAGAGTGATTATTTAGTAATTGCTGAAACTCCAATAGCTATTTCACAAGGAAGATTAATTGATGAAGCAAACTTTGAACCTGGCATATCTGCTAAATTTTTAGCTATTATTTGGAGTAAATATATATGGGGTTATATTCTTGGACCATTATTTGGAATAAAAAAAAGAACTATTAAAAACTTAAGAAAACTCCCTCCTGAATCAAAAAGACACAAAGAAGTGATTTTAAAATTATATGGATGGAAACATGCTTTAAAACCAGCTTCAGAAGCAGGAGTTGATTTAAGTAATGCTCCAGGAACCTATGTATCACTTCTTCCTGAAAATCCTCAAAAAGTAGTTAATGAAATAGCTAAAGAAATTGAAGTTAGAAATGGGTTTTTTGGAAAAGTTTTAATAATAGACACCGATGCTACTTATAAACGAGGAAAAAAATATTTTACAGGTCTCCCCATAGCTATTGAAGGAATAGATTCAAATAAAGGTTTTTATGCTTATCTTTTAGGGCAAATATCAGAAAATGTAGGATCGACCCCACTTGGAAGCTCATGTAAACTTAGTATTGAAAAAAGTATAAAAATAGCAAATATAGCTGAAGACTATCAAAAATCATTATCTACAAATATGGAAACAATTCATAGTGTTAAAAATGTTTTAAATACAGATATTAACGATGTTAGTGTTGAAACTCTTGATTCGATAGTTCATACCCCGGCAGTTATTATTAGAAAAATTAAGGATGAAAAAATATATTAATATTTATTGATAAATAAAATATAAAAAAGTTATAATAAAAAAAATATGAAAATATAGAAATAAATATATACTATTAGATACATATAATAGATTGTTATTTAGTATTAAATTATAATCCAATATAAATCTTATATTACATTTAATTCATATTTAAATATATTTATATATTATAATATGAATATAATATAAAAAACATATATAAGTGAAATAATGATTACACTATAAAAATTTAGATTTCATATTTAATTTTTGTTTATTTTTTATAAAAATTACTATATCTTAATTTTAATTAATACTTTTCTAAAACAATGCGCAAATCGAATGTTTTTCATTGATTATTCACTGATAACTTATTAATACTATTAAAAAGCTTGAAAATTAGAATAATAGTATTAAAATTCTAAAAAATTATTACAATGATTAATTTTATATTATATAAAAAACAAACTATGATTATTATTAGATATTGTTAGTGTGTGGTTATTTTTAATTGATTGAAAATCAATTTAAATCTATTTAACATACTGTTACATTATTATATTTATTTAGTTTCTAAATAAATTAAAATTATACGGTTTAAGGAAATATTTTATATAGAGGGTTGAGTAAATGATAAATGATCCATTAGTCCAAGAATTATTAAATGATGTAATCCAAGATGAAGAAAATTTACCTGTTGTTGAATGTTTAATAAATGGAACTAATACTGATGAAGAAATAGCTGAAAAAACTGAAATTAAGCTGAATATAGTTAGAAAGATTTTATACAAACTTTATGATTCCGGATTAGCTAGTTACAAAAGAAGTAAAGATCCTGAAACACAGTGGTATACTTATTCTTGGAAATTTGATTCAAATGGTGTGAACAACCAACTTGAAGAAAAATCAGCTAATATGATAGTTAATTTGAAAAAAGTTTTAGAAGTAGAAGAAAATAACATGTTTTTTGTTTGTCCTGATGAACATGTAAGACTTTCGTTTGATCAAGCATCAGAAATTGGTTTTTTATGTCCTGAATGTGGAAATGAAATTACATTCCAAGAAAATGGTGGCATAATTGCAAGAATAAAAGAAGAAATTGCAAACTATGAAGAAACTTATTCTTCTGTCAGTTCTAAAAATGCAAAATAATTAAATAAAACTTTTTATTTTCGTATTTTAATTCATATATACTACTTTTATATCCATTTTATTTTCTATTTTCTATTTTTATATTCTTTTGTTATTATTTTATACTTAAAAATTGAATTTTTTGATTTAAATTAATTTAATTTATATTTAAATTTTATTAAAATTGTATTTGACTTATAATATCAACTAAATTAATTCAAATCGATGCTAATAGTGATTTCAATGATTATAGAACTTTTAAAAAAAGAAGGTTGTCCAGATTGGGTTATTGAACACTCAATAGCTGTTTGTCAAAAAGCTATAGAAATATCTAAAAATTTTGATGTTGATAAAAAATTAATAGAAGAAGCTGCATTACTCCATGATATTGGTAGATCTAAAACAAATTCAATTAATCATGGAATTATCGGAGCAAATTTAGCTATTGAGCATGGTTTTCCTAAAAAAGTAGCTAATATCATAGAAAAACATATTGGCTCTGGAATATCCAAAGAAGAAGCTATGAGAATGGGACTTCCTGAAAAAAACTATATACCTATGACCATAGAAGAAAAAATAGTTTCTCATGCTGATAATCTAATCAATGGCATTGATGAAGTGGACATTGAATTTATAGTTAGAAAATGGGAAAATTCAGATATAAATAATTTAGAAGAATCAGTGAATAGATTAAAAAAAGTTCATAAAGAACTCATCGAAGATTTTAGCTTTTAAATTCGATTTTAGTATTATTATCATAATTTCTATAATAATTTTTATATTATTTTTTAGATTTAATTTTTAGATCTTATTATATATCCACATAATCAGTATAATGAGACTCTTACAACACCTTGTATTTTTAAAAAATCTTTTATAAGATCTCCAGATATATTATCTTCTGTAATTATCGTTAATGTTGGAGTTTCTTCAAGTTGGATATCTGAAGCATATGCTTGCCTTATACTTATCCCTTCTTTTGAAATTAAATCACTTGCAGCTGCAAGAATTCCAATGTTTTCATCTCCTACTTCTATTTCTATAACTCCAAGATTCAGACTTTTTGCTATATTTTTAAGAAGAGTTCCGGCCGGGAGGATATTTTGAAAAATATTAGTTAAATCTTCATCATCCAAAATAAAATCCACAGTTGATTTAATAGCTTTCCTATCAACATTAGCTACTTTAGCTAAGGCTAAATCACTTATTTTAAGATCGTCACAATAAATTTTACGATCTTTTCCTACTCTTAGGCCTAAGTCTACCATTTTGCCCGCTACACTCATTCTTGCAGGATATTTTTCAAATTTATACTTTACTGATTCCCACATTTTACACCTAAAAATAAATATTCATCTAAGAAGTTATTTATCTTCATAATTAATAAAATCATCGATAATATAAACAATAAAATGAAAAAAATAATCAATAATTAAATATAATAATCCAATAAACAAACATCAAAAAATCCGAAACAAACATCAAAATTAAAATAGACTAAAAATAAAAGCTAATGAAAATAACAATGCTAGATAATAAAAAAAAAATTAAAATTAAAAATAAAAAATAGGCCAGCTGGGATTCGAACCCAGGACCTCACGGTTATCAGCCGTGCGCGCTAACCAAGCTGAGCCACTGGCCTCTAATTCTTATCAAAATACATCAATAAAATTAAAGCTAGAATCAACATTTAAACTTTATACTATATAACCTTTTCGATTTACGAAGTTATATTTACAAAATTATAATTTGATTACAAAAATATAATTTAATTATAAATATTAAAATTTAATTATAAAATTATAATTTAATATAAAATTATTTAATAAAGTTGCAATATTATTATAAAATTTATAAAATTTAATTAAAAATTATAAAAATTATAGAAATTATAAAGTCATAAAATATAAAAATAGAGCCATAGTAAAAAATTAAAACTATGAAACTAAATTATATATAAAAATAAAGCTAAAATAGCTTTAAATAATTAAAAAACTCTTAAATTCTTAATATAATTACTGAAATTTATTCTTATTAAAAAACTAATTACTTAATTAATCTAAGTAATACTTAATCTAATTAATATCTAATCTAATTAGCTGGTTTTTTATTTATCATTTCATTAATGGAATCTGCCATTGCATGGCCTTCAACAGTTATTTCAGCATTTTCAATTCCATCAACAGATAAAGCTTGAGCTTTAGCATCAGCGGCCATACGAGCTACACTCATGCATCCTGGGTTTGTAGGCTTAATGACAATTTTTGCAGTTGTACCATCAATAGTGATATCCTGTACAATCCCCATTTCCACAATACTTACACCCATATGTGGATCGTTGACTTTAGAAACAGCCTCTTTTACATTATTCATTAAATCTTCTGACATGTTATTCCTCAATTTTATTAATTAAATTATACTCACAAAAGGATTCATTAATAATTATCATATATTATGATATTATCATATATTCATATATTTTATTTATATTTATTATATTATAATTTAAAATTTACATTAAATTTATAATTAACTATATTATAATAATTTATAGTTAATTTATAGTTAATTTATAATTATTTATAATAATATTATAATTATTTTATACATATAATTTATTCATTATATTATTTATTTTTAATAAAATATTTGTTCTAATAAATTATTGTTATAAAATATTGAAATAAAATATAATAATTTTATTATTTTTGCACTAAACAAAAATATCATATCAACATTTGTTTTAGTTATATTTATAGATAGCTATTTGAGTCTAATATAAATTTATTAAAATAATAATTAACATGATTTAGAATAATAAAATGATAATCTAAATAATATAAATGATCATTTTAAGATAGAAAATTCGATATTGATAAAATATAATCTATCTAAAATAAAAATTATGATTATAATATTATAATAATATTGATATAAGGATAATAAAGATAAAGTGTTCAATAAATCTTAATAAAAAGAATTATAAGAATAAAAAATAACAATCATTATAATAAATATAAGATTAGTACTAATAGTGATGATGATATTAGTAATAGAGGTAAATTAATAATAATTAGCTATTTTTTTCTATCTTTAATACGAACAGCTACACCATTACCCATATTTTCCATTTCTTCTCCAGTTAAAACAGCTTTTCCAACACCAACAACTTCATCATTTCTAACTACTACAACTTCATCATTAGGAATAATTTGATTATCAGCTTTTATAACACCCGGAGCAAATAAAGTATTTGTTTTTAAATCAAAATCAATTTCAACAATATTAATACCAATATCTTTCAATATCTCCCCTCCAAAGAGACGAAGAGAGTAAAAACCAGTATCACGATTGAGAAGGGCTATTTGTTTACTTTTTGTAAATATTCTTCTATGATACATTCCTTTAGCCATAGTATCATCAGATATAAACTTATCTCCATCTAGACCGAATTGATATTTAGCTATTCCTTGAAGTTCATTCAAAGTCCTTTGGCGACCTTTAACTTTATTATATTTTTTCAATTCCATTCTAAGATTATAAAGAGAATCATTAGAAGTTGGTCTTCCATCAACTGTGGTATAAACACAATCATCAAGATATTCACGACAAACTTCTTCATATCCCCCAGAAACATTAGCTACAACTGCTTTTTCTCCAATATATTCTTGAAGTAATTCACCAGCTAATTTTTTCTCTTCAAAGCTCCAATCTCCAGATACTGATACATCGTAAGATTGAATTGGAAAGGTATTCTCCATTTCACGAGGACATATTCCAAAAGGAGAAGTAACAATTACTTCCTGATAACCTTTTGTAACTCTACGGAATTTTTGATGAGATTGTGAATTAGAATAAGGTTTTTTCATACTACATGGAAGAACCACAACAACTTCACCAGCAGGTTTCATCCATTTCATTCTTTCTCGCCATCTATAAGCTTCAGGCCGATACAATGATTCTTCACTAGAACAGATAACTTTCATATTGCAATTTCCAATAAACAAGTATATTTTATATATTAAACAAGTTTTTTCAAATTAAATAAAATAATATTATAAAATAAATAAGATTTTGTAATATAAATAATTTTACTTTAATTTTTATTTATAATTCTTATTTTTATTCCTACTTTTTATTCTTTATTTTTTATCTATTTTTTATTTATAATATTTAATTTTGATTTCAATAAATATTATCTCTTATTAATCAAAACTATTTGGATCAGTTTCAATATCTACAATAACTGGACCATCTACTGCAAATGCATTTTCAATAGCCATTTTAAGATCTTGATAACTTCCTGCATTTAGACCAACAGCACCACAACTTCTTGCAAATTCTGCAAAATCACAATTATGAAGATGAGTATTCCAATTAGGATAATTTTCATTTTTTTGTTCAGTCATAATCATTCCAAGCTCATGATTATTAAATACAAATACTTTAACTGGCAATTTATATTTAACAGCTGTTAAGAAGTCACCCATAACCATTGCAAATCCACCATCACCAGTTATACAAATAACCTGTTTTTCTGGATTAACTATTTGACTTGCAAGCGCTGCAGGAAGTCCATAACCCATAGTAGCTAAATAACCAGACATAATAAGTTCTTGAGTGTTTTTCATTGGGAAATTTCTTCCAACTCTCCATCCATTTTCACCTACATCAATAGCTATTATAGCATCATCATCAGCATAGTCTGATAATTCTTTCATTATAAAAGGATATTTAAGTGGAAATTTACTTGGATCTTCTTCTTTTTCTAATATACGATTCCACTGTTGTTTTAAATGCTTAATTTCTTCTAAATACTCTTTTTTATCTGATTTTTCTACTTTTTCTATTATTTTAGGAATTATCTCTCCACTATTTCCAATAATACTAAGATCAATAGGATATTTTTTACCTATTACCAATGGATCAACATCAATCTGTATAGCTGGGCGATTTGGAAGGTTAGTATTATTTGAACAAGAACAACCAATAATAATAAGTAGATCAGAACTATTTGTAAGATTACCAGAAGCTAAAGTTCCAATATTTCCATGACTACCAACATAAAGATCGTAATCATCATCAATGACTCCTTTTCCTTTAAAACTAGTAGTTATAGGAGCTGAAATTTTCTCAGATAGTTCTTTTATATCTTCTTTATTTTCAAGAGTTCCCCAGCCTGCAACAATAACAGGACGTTTAGCAGCATTTATTAGTTTGACAGCTTCATCAATTACAGTTATTGGTGCACTATAAGACAATGTAGCTATTCTACCATCAATATCTAATATTTTATCATCACATCTTTCTTTTTGAATATCAGCAGATATTGAAATATGAGAAACACCTTTTTCAAGTAATGCATGACGTATAGCCAAAGTAGTAAGACGAGTGGTTTCATCAGGATGAGTTATGGTTTTATTAAAAACAGAAAAAGGTTCAAAGAATTCTTGTTGATTTATTTCTTGAAATGCTTTTGTTCCAATAAGTTCCCTCTTAACATAACCAGTGATAGCAAGTACTGGAGATTTATCAAGCTTTGCATCATAAAGACCAGTAGTTAAGTTAGTAGCACCAGGACCAGCTATTGTAAGACAAGCAGCTATATTTCCAGTGAGTTTCCCATAAGCAGAAGCCATCATAGCTGCAGTTTGTTCATGACGAACTTGAAAATATTCAATATCCTTATTTTTCCGTACAGAATCTACAACACCTAGAGAAGAAGTTCCAGGAAGCCCAAAAACATATTTAATTCCCCAAGCCACCATTTGCTCAACAAGAACATCAGAAACTGTTTTGTAATCTTCACTACTTACATCATTTTCAACATTCTCATTATTCTTATTAATCTCATTACTCTCATTATTCTTATTATTCTTATTATTTTCATCAATCTCTTTAGTTTCCTCATTATTATTCCGATCTACATTTTCAGATGATTTTTCAGCTATTTCATTAATTCCTTCAATTTTTATAAACATTTCTTTCGAAGCATTACAAACTGGACATATCCAATTATTATCAAGCCCATCAAAATTTTTCTCTTCTCTTGATTCATCATAGAAATAATTACATACTTTACATCTATATTTAGCCATGAAAATTCCTTCTTTAAAAGCTCATAAAATTTAATTATATATTATTATGTATTTTATTTTATTTAAATCCTTTTAAAATATGCGATTAACAACCCTAACAATTTTAAAATTAATAATAAGAATATTTATGGAATTTTTATGAAATTTAAAAGAAATTAATCGATTTATTGATTAATATAAGTAAAATAAAATAAATAAATAAATAATATAGATAAAATAGATAAAAATAACTAAAATAGAATAAAGTAGAATAAAATTGTATAAAATAAGATAAAATACGATAGAATAAAGTAATATAAAATATATTAAAATGTTAAAATACATTAAAATATCAAAAAAATAAAAAAAATAAAAAATATTAAAAATAATTGAAATAATAAAAATAAATAAAAATTAATAAAAATTAATTTATTTATCAGCTAATGCTTGAAGTTCTTTATCTTCTTCATCAAGAACTTCTAAGAGTTGATCCCATGCCTCTAAAGATTCTTTAGCTGCCTGATCGTCTAAAACTTCTATAGCATAACCTGCATGGACAAGAACATATTTTCCTTCTTCAATATTATCAACAAGATCTAATTTTACTTGTTGTTTAACTCCGCCAAAATCAACAAAACCAATTTTTTCTTCTTCTCTGATTTCTACAATTTGGGCTGGTGCTGCAATACACATAGTCATCTCTCCTAATTAATATTCATAATAACATGATAATCATTTATAATTATAATTATTAATACTTCAATTTAGTATTAATTAGATAATATCATATAATAATAGATAATTAATTGTAAATACTATAAAATCTAATAAATATTATACAATATATCAAATAGATATTATATAATAAGTTATCTACAATTTATCTAAAACAAAATCATGATAATAATTATAATAATTTATATTAATTAAATATTGAAATTCAAATTATATAAAATTATGTAATCATATTGATAAATAATAAAAAATCAAGATTTTTAAATCTATAAAAATTCTATAAAAATAAAAAATTTTTATAAATAATCAAATATTAATATGCTTTTTATTATTTATAATCATATTAAAATTATATTATAATATTAAAATTAATTATAATTATATAAAAAATGAAATAAAAATAAAGGGGTAAATTTGATGAAAAATATTATAATAGGAGCTGGACCTGCAGGAAGACTAGCTGGGATAGAACTTGGAAAACTAGGTGAAGAAACTCTACTTATAGAAAAAAATGACCTTGGTGGAACTTGTCTAAATAAGGGATGCATGGTTATATGTGCATTAAATGATATAGCTAGGTTTTTAAATAATAAAAGGCAGTATGAAAAGTTAGGTCTTATTTCTGGAGATATTGAAATTTCCTATGAAGAAATTGTAAATAAAATAATCAAAACACAAAAAGTAATACATGAAATTGATTATGAAGAAAATACATCTCTAAATAATGAAATTATTTATGGTAAAGCTCAATTGACAGAAAATGAAGTTTCAGTTGGTGGAGAAACATGGGAATGGGAAAATTTATTGATAGCCACTGGAGGAAACCCTTTTATTCCAAATATTCCGGGTAAAAAATATGGTTTAACAAATGAAGATATTTTAAAGCTCAAAAAAGTTCCTGAAAAACTTAATATAATGGGCGGAAGTGTAATAGCTGCTGAAATTTCAAATATATATTCTTCTTTTGGAAGTGAAGTTAATATAATAGCTAGATCAAATTTTTTAAGTGAATTGGATCCTGAAATTAAAGATTATATTGTAAAAAACCTACTTAAAAATGTAAATATCTATGAAAACACAGATACTAAAGAAATTCAGAAAAATAAAATAATAGTTGAAAATAATGGAGAAACTAAAGAATTTAAAGGAAACACCTTTATAGCTACTGGTAGAAGCCCTAATTCTGAAATAGCTAGAAAAATTCTTCAAGATGATGATTTTGATAATAGAGGAGCTATTAAAGTAAATGATTTAATGCAAACAAGTAACCAGAATATTTATGCAGCTGGAGATGTTACTGGAGGAATAAATCTAACTCCTGTAGCTAGAATGGAAGGAATTTTAGCTGCAAGAAATATGGCAGGTTATCTTAATAAAATAGAATATAATACTATTCCACAGTCAATCCAATTAGAAATGGATGTTAGTTTTGCAAATAAGACAAATTTCGATAAAAATAAAGATGGTAATAAAAATAAAGATAATGATAAAATTATTAATGAAAATAAAGAAACAATAGATATTTCATCACCAGGTTCAGCAGGTCCTGGAGGATTTTGGAAAGTTTTAACAAAAGATACAGGAATTACAAAAGCTTCATTTGATTCTCAAACAAATTTATTAGAATCAATAACAGCAATTTCTCCTTCATCCATAAGTGATATAGCTTATATTTCATATTTAATGAGAACTGGAGAAAATATATCAAATTTCGATGAATTTGTTGAAGTACATCCTTCTACTGATGTTTTCTTCCAAATTATGAAATATATTTAGAATTTAAAATAATTAATACTATCAATATTAAATATAGCATACATAAAAAATACTATACATAAAAACTGAAAATTATACCAGAGAATTATAAACAGATAATTATAAAAAATCCAATAAGAGGATAAAAATATGATTAAAACCTTTGATGAAGTTACAGAGTTTCATGGGCATGTATGTCCTGGTTCAGCTATCGGTTATAAAGCTGCAAAAATAGCTGTTGAAGAATTGAACATTGATCCATCAGAAGATGAAGAAATATTAGCTATTGTTGAAAATGATAGTTGTGCAGTAGACTCTATCCAAGTTGTTTTAAGTTGTACCTTTGGAAAAGGAAATTTGATCTTTAATGATTATGGAAAAGGAGTTTATACTATCATTGCAAGAGATAAAGATAAAGCTATTAGATTAGCTATGAAAAACTCATTTAATCCAATGAAAATAAACCCAAAATTTGGTGAACTTAAAGAAAAGGAAAGAAATAATACTATAAGTTCACAGGAAAAAGAGCAACTGAAAATAATTACAAAAGAAGTCTGTGATTATATTATAAATATGCCTAATGAGGAAATATTTTCTATTAAAGAAGTTGAAATTGCACCAATTGAAAAAGCAAATATTTACAAGTCAATAATCTGTGATAACTGTGGAGAACTAACTGCAGAACATAGAATAAAAGAATATAAAGATAAAAATGAATATAAAGATAAAAAGCTCTGTATCCCCTGTTATGAAGAAGAGTTAAAAAATAAGTAATCTGAAAATAAATAAAGAATAATTAAAGAATAAATAAATAATAAGTAAAGAATAAATAAAGAATAAATGAAAAATAAATAAAGAAGCTAAATCCATTATTTTTTCTTTTTATTAGCTTCATAAATAATAATATTAGCTATATTTTCACTAGCTAAAAGGATTTCTTTACTATAATCTTTAGATTTAGCTTTAATTTCATCTAAATTAATTAAAGATTCTTCAATTTTGCTGTTTAAATCTTCAATATTAGCTTCAATTACAGCTCCTGGGAAAATTCCTGCCATATTATGATATCGGCCATATTTAACACGAGTAAGAGCTATTACTGGAAGTTCACATCCAAGAGCTTCTTGAACCATCATACCATCATCAGTTAAAACAGCTAAGTCAATCAAATCATAAAGATCTTTTATCCAATCAATATAACCTAAATTGATTATTTTATTTTGATCAATCAAATCTAGATATTCTTCTTCTAGAGGAATACCTACAAGAAACAAATTATAGTTTTTATTTAAATTATATTCAGGAGTAGTTGCATTAGCTAATCCCCTTACCATAGTTTCAAACAAAGATGAACCAGAGGAAAATAAAATACTTTGTTTATTTTTATCAAAAAGACCTTTTTTATCTATTTCTTTTATTTTTTCCAATGCAATATCTCTATTTCCTTTTGTAATTTCTGGATCTAATGGGAAAAAAGATTTTTTTACATTTTCTGGCAAAGTTTCTTCTCTATACAATTTAACTTCTGGAAAAACTATGGAAGTATTTAACTTAGTACAAACTTTAGTATCAGTAGGAGTACTAACAACCCCAACAGCAGGAATTCTAGCTAATTTAGCAGCTATACATCCAACAACTGCTCCACCACCAATAATTCCAACAACAACATCAACTTTGAGTTTTTTTATCAACTTTCTTGTTTCAAGTGCTGCTTTTAAAGTTCGAAGCCCTGCTTTAGCTGTAGCTGATCTAGTAGCTGCATGGCCTCCTGCTTGAGGAACTGAAATTTTATGCCAAGAATAACCATTATTTTTAAATAGAATTCCTGGAGCATTATGATCAAGAGCAAGTTCACATTGAACTCCTTTTTCTTCAAGTGCACGAGCTATATTCAATGCAATAGCTGCATCTCCTCCCATCCCTCTTCCAGTGATAACAAGTAATGCTTTCATGTTAATCTATTTTAGAATTTATTTAACCCAATTGATAACATCTTTATTTCTATTTGAGTTACCTTGATTATTTTCAGCTTTATATCCTAAAGTTACACCATATAATGGAATATAACCTTCTGGAAGTTCAAGTTTAGTTTTGCAATTAGGATCTTTGAAATATGCTCTAACTAAACCTATCCAACAAGATCCAATATCAAGTCCTTCTGCTGCAAGTAACATATTTTCAATAGCTGCACTACAATCAGTCCAGATATAGTCTCCATCTTCCCTACCTGAAACAAAAAGAACAGTAGGAGCATTGTGAAGTATGTTTCTACCACTTTTACCTATAGCTTCTAAAAATTTATCTCCAGAGTTAGCCATGTTTTTTAAAGAAATTTCATTTATCTCATTAAGAAGTTCTTTATTTTGAACAACAGTAAAATGCCAAGGTTGTTCACCTCTTGCAGTAGGAGCCATAATTCCAGCATTTAATATCTTTTCAAGTTCTTCATCTTTCAATTGTTCTTTTTTATATGATCTAACACTTCTACGACTATTTATAGCTTCAAAAACATCTTTCATTAAATTTCCTCCAATAAATCTTGTATAATGACTTTTAAATAATTATTTTGCACAATAAACACAATAAAAAATCATTTTAATAATAAAAATCTTATAAAACAATACTTCCTTAAATTTATATCATTATTGTTTTGTAAATAAAAACTAATAAATTTATTGATAATTTATTGATATCAAAGTTGAAATTATGATATAAAATTGAATATATAAAAAATAAAAAACTGAATAAAAGTAATAGTACTATATTACTAATTATTTTATTACTAATTTACTAATTATTTTACTACTAATTATTTCCTAACTAGTTCACTCTCAACTTGATATTTGTTATGAGTAAATTGAGTTCTATGAGCAAATGGATTGTATAAAAGACGTCTAAATCCTAATGCAATTAAAAATGAGTTTGTAACTGTATATTGTTTTTTCTTCAATATTACTCTTCTGAAAGCATCCCCTAAACCTCCACCGGTTAGAATATCCATAAAATAATCTCCAAATGTTGGATTTTTTAGATTTAGTTTTCTTGAAAAGAATAATTTTAAATTATTTTTTCTGATAAGAGCAATTAGAACTGTTGTAGCAATAAATAGTATCAAAGTTGCCAAAAATCCTCCTAACATGTAGAAACAGAGCCCAAGAGCTACTGCAAAGGAATGATTTCCGACTTCCCCCAACATTATTTTTCCAGAGAAATCTAATGGAGAATAGCCAATACAAACAAGCAATAAGAGTAAAGGTGCATAAATTGCGTAATAACCTGGTATTGATACAATTGAACCGACATTTAACAATATCATAGCTAAAATTGTAAATGTACTCATTATAATTACAACCATAGAAGTAGATCCGGGTTGCATATCTGAAATATTAATTGGTTGAACAAAAAGTGCAATTAAAATAGATGAATATCCTACAAGAGGAAAACCTATAATCATGACCATTATCATTCCAATTCCACGAGATAATTGCCCCCATTCAATAGAAAGATTTCTAATTTTTCGCCTTCCAACTAAATCATCAAATAATGCAAACATACCAATTATAAGAATCAAATTATTAAATCCAGTGGGAAAAAATAGGCTAAGTAATATAAAAGGAACTATTCCTAAAGCACGAGGTGTACCTCCACGAACATTTGTGTAGAGGTTTCCTAAAAATCCTTTTTCTCCTAAAAATCTAAACACAATTGTTAAAACAAATGTTAGAACTAAGGATGCTATAAATGGTATTAGTATATACTGATAATTCATTTGATTAATCCCTACAATCTTTTATTTAATAATTATTATCCATTATTAAAATAAATATATAATTATTTTATGATGAAAAATTTTATGATGAAAAAATGATATTATAAAAATGATATTATAATAACATATCTAATAACATATCTAATCAACATTAAAACATAATATTTAATGTAATTATTAAATCATCATATTCACAATTTATAATTATATATTATAACTTATAATTGATTCAAATTTAAAATAAGATTTTACTAATATATAATCTTTTGTAAAAAATCCGAATAATTATAATATAACAAATAATTTGGTAAATAATTACTTAAATAATTGAATAAACAATTGCAAAAATAATCATATATAAGAAAAAAATAAGAAGATTTAATTTGAAAACAAAATAAATAATCTTGAACAGTTCAAAAATGAAAAATAGTTAAAAAACTAGATTAAAAAAGGAAAAACTAAAAATAAAACTAAAAACTAAAAAATAGAATTAAAAAATATAACTAAAAATAGAACTAAAAGATATTACTAAAAAATAGAATTAAAAAATATAACTAAAAATAGAACTAAAAGATATTACTAAAAAATAGAATTAAAAAATATAACTAAAAATAGAACTAAAAGATATTACTAAAAAATAGAAATGAAAATAAAACTAAAATAAAAGATTATTTTATAGGGTATCTTAAAATTGCAGCTAAACCTCCTAAAGATTCTAGCTGTTTTCCACCATCATGTTCACTACTAATAACCATGAGTTTTCCACCCATATTTTCAACTAAGTTCATAACTTTTTCAATATTCCTAATTCTTACTAATTTATCTAAAATTAATAATTTTTCAATAGCTCCTGCATTTGCCCCAGCAATGGTTTCTTCTTTTCCATAAACAACCATATTACTGCCTTTAGCTATTTCACCAAGAACATTATTAATAGTAGATATTTCTTTAGCTATTCTATTTTCAGAGCTTAGTTTTTCAACAACACCTTTTTTTAGTATTTCCTGAATTCCAACTCTTCCACCAGCACCAGTACTTTCAAGAATGGAAATTTTAGCTAAATTTTTGTGTTTATCTTCTAAATAATCATGAAAACTATTTTTAGTAAATCCCGGACCTGCAATAACTATATTTTGGAGATCATCAAATTTTAACAGTGCTTCAGCTACTTTTTGATAAAATTCATCGACATTTTTCTGCCTATTTTTATCAATGATTCTTTTTCCAGAGATATTTCCTATAATAGGACCATAATATTCAATTCCAAATTGACGAACCAAACCAAGGTCAGCTACATCATCTTCAATGGAAACTATAATAGCTGAAAGTTTTTTTGAAGCTGCAACAGCTTGTTTTATCCTATTCAAGACATATCTAGACCATCGTTCTTTTTTTATCCTTAGAGGAATATTTAATTTCACTTCAAGAGTATGATGAGATCCAAGAGGAACAATATCCTCAGGACCAGAAACAATTGATCCAGTAGCACGAAGTTTCCCAGTGAACATGTGAAAACTAACAGAATCTACTTTAATACCTAAAAAGAAAGTTTTTTTCACTCCCCTATCACTTCGAAGCTTATCTCCAGTAGTATCTTGTATTCTACGAGTAGTTTTAGAGGAAAGAACATCTCCTTCTTCGATTATATGAGAAATATGCCACAAATCATCGAGAGTTTCTGGAACTATTTCCATGATTCCTTGTTTTGTATCTTGAAAAGTAATTTTCATCAATTCACCAAATAACTCTTAATTTTTTTGTTTTATTGCATAGACTACAAATAATAAGTATTTTTTACTTAAACTTAATATTCAAGTAATGAATAAACACATAATTAACTAATCTTATTAATCCATATTAAATCTAATATTAAATTCAATCTCAATTATAATATATTTTAATATTAAATCCAATCTACAAATATATAATAGTAATTATTGACTACATATCTAATATAATTTTATTTTTACATCTTAATTTTATATTTAATATTCTATATTTAAATTTAATATTTAAATTCCATTTTAACTACTTTATTTTACTATTCTATTTCAAATTTATTTTAATATTTTTATTTCAAATTTATTTTATATATTATAATTTTATTATTTTATAAAGAATTTAGAAAGGAAAAATTAATATCTTATAAAAACATACTTGATAATAATATAATTGAATAATAATATAAATATTAATATAAATAATATAAAATTAGTCAAATATGTTTAATTGAAAGAAATATAAAAAAGCTAAGTTTTAGTAATATCATGTTAAGGAGCAATTATAAATGGAATTCGGAGAAACTAGTTCAATAATTATCAGTTTAATTCTTGGAGGATTATTGACCATCCTATTTGATAATATATTTGTAATAGCTTTCATAGGATTCATATCAACTTACATGGTTAAAAAAGAAAGTAAAAGCTTCATAATAGGAGTTATAGCTGCATTGTTATTTGCGATTTTAAATTTCTTTGGAGGAATGATCTTAACCCCAAATATTCCCACATATATAGCTGAAAATATACAATTTGACCCTATGAATTTTGTACTTGGATTTATAGTAACTTGTATATTAGCTGGAATATTAGGATTTATAGGAGGATTTATTGCTGAAAAAGCTTATAAACGCATAAATCCTGAAGAATTCGAAAATTATTATTAGAATAATTCAGATTTAGAAAATTACTATTTTTATAATATTTATTTTAATAATATTTAATTTAATATCTATTTTAATAATAATTATTTTAATAATATTTAATTAATATTCAATTAATGTTTAGTTATAGTAAAATAAGAGCATATATCATAAATCATATTATTGTTTGAAATTTTTATGATATTAATATATAACACTAAAATCAACCATAAATTAGATAAAATGAAAATTGGAATCATTGGAGGAACAAGAGGACTTGGTAAGACATTAACAAGTCTTCTAAAAAAAGAAGGTTATGATATAACAATAACTGGAAGAGATCAAACTATTGGAAATACTGTTAGTCAAGAGCTTGAAGTTAGCTATTCCAGTGATAATAAAAAGACTGCATCTTCCTCAGATATTGTTATAGTAGCTGTTCCCATAGCTAGTACAAATAAAGTTATTAAAGAAATAGCTAAATCAATGAAACCAGGATCATTACTTCTTGATGTTACTTCTGTTAAAATGGAACCAAGTAAATTAATGGATGAACTTTTAGACAAAGATGTTGAATTTATACCAACTCACCCTGTTTTCGGTCCAAGAACCACAAATTTAAATGGACAAGTTGTAGTTTTAACTCCAGTTCGAGAAAAACAAAAAATCGAGGGTAAATGGTATCCAAAAGTGGTGGAATTTTTAAAAAATCACAAAGTAAGAGTTATCGAATCTACTCCAGAAGAACATGATAATATGATGGCTGTTGTTCAAGTACTAACTCATTTTTCATATATTTCAACAGCGTCAGCTATTAAAAAACTTGGAATAAATATCAAAGATACTAGAAAGTTTGCAAGTCCAATATATAACCTTATGGTAGATATGATTTCACGAATAGTCTCTCAAAATCCATTTCTTACTTACTCAATACAGATAGAAAATGAAAATGGTGAAAAAGTAAGGCAAGCTTTTTCTGATTCTGTAATAGAATTAAAAGAAGTTTTAGCAAACCATGATGAGGAAAACTTTGTTAAGATAGCTATTGAAGCTACAAAAAATATGGATGATATTAAATGTGCTCTTGGTAGAAGTGATAAAGCTATTGATTCCCAAAGCCATGAAATAAGTTTTTTAAAGAATTCAATTGGGAAAAAAATTGCTCTTCAACATATATATTCTGAAGAAGTCCATATAGGAGTTTTGAAAGATCTTAACCCCGATTTTGTTACATTACAAACTGGAAAAAATGAAAAAACACTAAAAATAGCTAACATCCGAATTTTAGACGATGAAGATCTTCTTAATTGGAAGTTAGATAATGAATCTATTAAAACTCATTCTATTAGCTGTATATTTCCAAAAAGTTCTGATAAAGAAATTATCAAAAATGCTATAAAAGATGTTATATATGATATAATTGATGTTAAAGTTACTGATGTATATACTGGTCATCAAATTGATGATAATTCTGTTAGTTTAACTTTTGAAATCCAATCCTTCGACAAATTAACAGTACTCTCTGTTGAAAAACTTTTAAAAGGATTCGGTGGAATAATCAGATAAAAATTCAATATAATAATATTCTAAACATGTCTAATCTAACTTAAACTTAATATAATTATATTATATATTTAACTTAATCAAACTTATCTAATTATATTTATAAATCTAATTTATCTAAATTTTATTCTATATTAATTTATTAATTTTTTAAAATTATCTAATTTATTTAAATTATTAATTATTGAATTATTAAATTATTGAATTATTTAAAATTCTTAAAATTATAAAATTATAAAATTATAAAATTATAAAATTATAAAATTAATATTTTCTCAATATTATTAAATATAAACTTAAGCATATTTATATTGTTTGTGATTATACAAACAATACTGATTTTAAATCTATTATCTCCCCCAGTATTTGTTCTTTTTTCATATATATCATCAATTCATAATTTAAATATAAAATAAATGATATTTTAACATATATTTATTAAAAAATATATAAATTATTTTTAAAAAAATAAAAAAATAAAAATTAGCTTATTTTTCATTGAATATATAATAAATAAAAATATATATCTAAATTAAAGCTATTTAAAAGAGAATAAAATTTAAAAAAAATTTCAAAAACCAAACATTTATATACTATTAAAGACAATTTATATTATAGTAACAAAAACTTACTAAAAGATTTTTAGTGAAAAATATTGATGACAGTTAGAAAAATATATTATTTTTTGCTAAATACATTATAAAACTATTATTTTACAAATTATTAATTTTACATTAGACAATATTTAAATTCAGAACTAAAAAAAAGTTATAGGTATGAATAAAAATATAGAATTTATAAATTATAATTACAATATTGCACTTTAATGTGTAGTTTATTATTACAAATATTAAACTATTATAAATATTTAAAAATCCATAGAAGGTTTTTAAATTATTTTAAATATCATTTATTTTTAATTACTATAAAGGGAGTTTTTAAGAATGGAAAGAAACGAAATAAATCTTAAAGTCGCTGAAGCAATTGCTCAAAGTGACGTAGGCAGAGGGATCGCAAAAATTGATCCTGCATGCATGGAAAAATTAGATCTTCTCGATGGAGATATTATCGAGATAGAAGCAAATAAAATTACAGCTGCAAAAGCAGTATCATCACAAACTGATATTGGTTTAGGTGTTATTAGAATCGATGGTATTCTAAGAAAAAATGCTGGAGCCTCTATTGGTGAAGAAATAAAAATAAGAAAAGCTGAAATTAAAGATGCTAAAAAAGTTGTTTTAGCACCTGTAGAACATCAAATAAGTATTAGAGGAGATGTTCGAGGAGCTTTTGCAAATCAAGTTATGAGTCAAGGAGATATTGTTGTCACAGGTGTTCGCCAACAACGTATGCCCCAATCAAATATGGGTGGAAGCTTAATTGACGACATGTTCAGAGAAATGATGGACGTTGCTCCGCTTGGTGAAATAAAATTAGCTGTTGTTTCTACAAGCCCTTCAGGAATTGTTAGAATAGGGCCAAATACAACTGTAGAAGTTCAAACAGAACCAGTTGACCTTTCTAAAGTAGAAGGAGTCAAAAACGTGATTGATGTTAGTTACGAAGACATCGGTGGTCTTAAAGAAGAAGTTAAGAAAGTAAGAGAAATGATTGAAATTCCTCTTAAAAGGCCAGAATTATTTGAAAAATTAGGAATAGCTCCTCCAAAAGGAGTTTTAATGCATGGTCCACCAGGTACAGGTAAAACTTTACTTGCTAAAGCAGTAGCTAGTGAAAGTGATGCTCATTTTATCTTAATCAATGGACCAGAGATAATGAGTAAATATGTCGGAGGATCTGAAGAGAACCTTCGAGAATTCTTTGAAGAAGCTGAAGAAAATGCACCATCTATTATATTTATAGATGAACTAGATGCAATAGCTCCGAAAAGAGAAGAAACACAAGGTGAAGTCGAAAGAAGAACTGTAGCTCAGTTACTTACTTTGATGGATGGGCTTAAATCCAGAGGCCAAGTTGTAGTTATAGGCGCTACAAATAGACCAGATGCACTTGACCAAGCTCTTCGTCGACCTGGAAGGTTTGACAGAGAAATTGAAATAGGTGTCCCAGACAGTGAGGAACGGAAAGAAGTAATGGAAATTCACACACGTGGAATGCCATTAGACGAAGATGTCGACTTAACTGATATAGCTGATACTACACATGGATTTGTAGGAGCGGATTTAGAATCTTTATGTAAAGAAGCAGCTATGAGAGTTGTAAGAAGAATATTACCTGAAATAAAAGGTGATGAAGAAATACCAAAAGAAACTCTTAAAAAGATCATTGTTACTAAGGATGACTTTAAAAAGGCACTTAAAGAAATTCAACCATCTGCACTTAGAGAAGTTCTAGTCCAAATTCCCGATATCGGTTGGGATGATATTGGAGGACTTGATAATGCTAAACAAGAATTACAAGAAGCAGTTGAATGGCCATTAAAGTATCCTGATAATTTTAAGAAATTTGGAGTTAAACCACCTAAAGGAACAATGCTATATGGATCTCCAGGTACTGGTAAAACTTTACTAGCTAAAGCAGTAGCTAACGAAAGTGAAGCAAACTTTATAGCAGTTAAAGGACCAGAATTATTATCCAAATGGGTAGGAGAATCTGAAAAAGGTGTAAGAGAAGTTTTCAGAAAAGCAAGACAAACTGCACCTACAGTTGTATTCTTTGATGAGATTGATTCCATAGCTAGTACTAGAGGAGATTCCAGTGGTGATTCTGGTGTAACTCAAAGGGTGGTTAACCAGTTACTTACTGAAATTGATGGTATGGAAGAGTTACAAGATGTAGCTATTATAGCAGCTACAAACAGACCAGATATTATTGATCCTGGATTAATGAGACCTGGTAGGTTTGACAGACATATTAAAGTCGACAATCCAAATGAAGAAGGACGTTTAGCAATCTTTAAAGTACATACAAAAGATATGCCATTAGCTAAAGATGTCAATCTTAAAAAATTAGCTAAAGAAACTGATGGCTATGTTGGTGCTGATATTGAAGCAGTATGTCGTGAAGCAGCTATGTTAACTTTAAGAAACAATATTGAATCTGAAGAAGTATCTATGAAATACTTTAACAAAGCTATGGACAAAGTTAAACCGGGTTCAGATGAAGGAGATATGGTTCAATACCTCTAAGATTAAGACAAGAAAAAGATTAAATTAATGGATAGTTCTAGTTAATTGATAGATTAATTAGCCACTAACCTCCTTATTACCTCATATAATTTAAAACTATTTCATTGACTTTATCACCAAACTTCGTTATTTTAGAGTGTATACCATTCTCCCGATGAAAAAAACAGACGAAAAATACTGCAAGTTAAACAATCTGAAAAATACAAAAACATTGGTTTTTTGTGCTATAATTTTTAATTACTGCACAATTTTCAGTTGAAAATCGCAGATTTTCAAAAAAATTTTAAAAACACCCTTTAAAATCGATCTGTGGTTGAAAAACCCAAAAAATGGGGGCCTCATTTGAGTGCCCTCATTTTTTTTAAAATAATTGTAATACTTTTTATCATATTTTTATTATAATATTTTTTATTTTAGAATTTTTTTATATAATTTTTAAATTTTTATAAATTTTTATAATGCTTCATATTTTGTTATAATTAGTTTTAATTACAAAAATTCTAATTTAGTTAAAATCTAGTTTAATTACAATTAGTTTTAATTATAGCATCTAATACTAAAATATAAGTAATTGATAGTTCAATACATAATTGTCAAATAATTATATCTAAATAATTAATAGAATACTTACATATAAATGAAAATGATATATATAGCTAATAAACAGTTATACAAAATGATAATGAAATAAAATAGCTAAAAATATCAAAAATCAATTAAAGTTTGGTTTTATTTATGATTTATGACCAATTAATAGAGATAAACATAGCGATATTTTATTTCATAAACAATAGTTTACATAACAATTTTTTCAATTTTTTAATGCCAGAAATAACTAATATTGGAAGTGTTTTATTTTTAGCAATTGTTTGTATTGCTTTATTTATTTATGGAATAATTGCAAAAAATAGGCCCGTGAAATACTTAGCTATTACTGGAATCATAGCTATTATAATTACAGCCAGCATAATAGGAATACTTAAAGTTTTAGTAAATGAACCTAGACCTTTTGCTATATTAGACTTAGTAAATCTACTTGTAAATGAAAATGATCCATATTCATTTCCATCAGGACATACTGGAAATATTTTCGCAATAGCTATAGCTTTTGGCCTTAGTTGGAAGTTAAAAATTGGGAATAAATATATTAAATTAATTTGGTTATTAATTCCTCTCGGAATCCTTATTGGATTTTCACGAGTTTATATAGGAGTTCATTATCCATTTGATGTAATTGCTGGTGCTATAATAGGAATTTTTGGTGGATTAGTAGCTACTAAAATTGTGAATTATTATTTAATAAAACGTGATAAGAAGTTTAAAAATCATGACGAAGGTATTTTTGAAAAAGGTGTTTAAATGGGTGAACATATTATAGAAGCAATGGGAAAAGCTAAAGTAACTATAAAAGATGGAAAAGTTATAGATATAGAAGAACCTAAGATTGAATATTGTCCTCTTTTTCACAAACATAGAGGAATAGAAAAATTAGATAAAGAAGCTATAAAAAATAATATGGAATTCCGAATCAATGATTTTGGAATGTGTTCTCCAGAACGTGTTGTTAAAATGAAAGATTTTTTATCATTTGGAGTTTCAGAAACCATATCTACCCTCTTAAATGAAAATATCATTGATTGTGTAATTATGGTTTGTGAAGGTTGTGGAACAGTAATTGTAACAGATAGTGAAATGGCACAAGGAATCGGAGGTCGAGTTTCTGGTTTATCTAAAACAACATTAATACCAGAAATTGTAGAAAAAGTAGGAAAAGACAATGTTCTTGATGAAAAAACTGCTAAAATCGATCAAATTGAAGGAATCAAATTAGCTATATCTAAAGGATATAAAAATATAGCTGTGACAATAGCTAATCCTGAAGATGGAGAAAAAATCCGAGAATTAGAAAAAGAATATAAGTATAAAGGAGAAAATATCAATATCTACATTTTCAGTGTCCATAATACGGGTATTGACACAAAAGGAGCTCAAGAACTATTTGATTGCTGTGATGTTGTAACTGCTTGTGCATCAGAACCTATCAGAAATATCGGAGAAAAAGTAGCTACTAAAAAAGTAGGAGAATCAATCCCTATTTATGGAGCTAGTGAAAAAGGAAAAGAATTCCTTGAACTTCGTGTGGAAAAAATAGGTGGAATGAAGCCTAAAAAAGATCCAAAAACACCAAATCCATTAGTATAATATTTTTTATTTTTATTAATTAATTTTCATAAGAAGTAATAGCTTAAAAAATATTTTTTATTTTTATTGATTAATATTCAAAAGAAAAATATAGCTTAAAAACTAAAAATAACAATTTTTAAAGAATATTAATTATAAATTATCGGCTACAGCTCTAATTATACAACTTTGAGTAATCAAACCAAGCAAAATATCTCCATCTACAACAGGAATCCTTTGATATCCTGTTTCAGACATTATTTCACTTATTTCTTTTATACTGGTTGTTTCACCAACAGTAGATAGATTTTTACTCATTAAATCCTCAACTTTTAGACCCATAGCTTCACTACCAGCAAGTAAAACATCCCTATGAGTTATAAGTCCTACAAGATGTTTACCATTAACTATTGGAACTGCACCAATATTTGCCCTCACCATTTTTAATTTAGCTGCAGCTACTAAGTCAGTTGGAGATGAAACTATAATGTCTTTCAACATTATGTCCTTAGCACATAATTTTTCAATCATAATTATACTATATTACTTCTAATATATTAAAATTATTATAATATTATAATATTAAACATTTTTAATCATCCCATAATTTATTTTCTTTGTAATAATTTATAATAATGAAGAAAATAGTGATGAAAATACTGAAGAAAATAATAAAGAAAAAAGAATAAAAATAATAAAAACAAATAAGAAATATAGTAAAGAGAGCAAAAAATAAAGAATATAAATAATAAAAATAATGAAGTAGATAGAATAATCTATCTTATGAAATCTTTATTTAATATTAACAATCAAATATTTAATATAACCTTAGAGGTATGAAATTGACTCGAATGAAAGAAGCCAAAAAAGGCAATATAACGGAAGAAGCTAAAATTGTAGCTAAAAATGAAAATATATCTCCTGAAAAACTTATTGGATTAATTGCTAACGGTAAAGTTGTGATACCAAAAAATATAAATAGAGATACAAAGCCTTGTGGAATTGGAGAGGGTTTGAAAACAAAAATCAATGCTAACCTTGGTTCTTCATCAAAAATGGAAGATTTGCCTCTTGAAATTCAAAAAGCTAAAGTAGCTGTTGAATATGGTGCTGATGCAGTAATGGATTTAAGTACTGGTCCAAATCTCAACAAATTTAGAAAAGAGATAATTTCTGCAGTAGATGTTCCTATAGGAACTGTTCCAATTTATGAGGCAGGAGTAGCTACTCAGAGTAAAGGTAAATCAATTATTGAAATGGAAGAGGAAGATATCTTCAAAGCAATTGAAAATCAAGCTAAAGAAGGTATAGACTTCATGACATTGCATTGTGGTATAAATAAAGACCTTGTTGAAAAATTACAAAGAGCTAAACGAACAATGGGGATTGTCAGTAGAGGAGGAACATTTTTAGCTTCATGGATCCTTCATAACGAGAAAGAAAATCCTCTTTTTGAAAATTACGATTATATTCTAGAAATAGCTTATGAATACGACATAACACTTAGTTTAGGAGACGGTTTACGACCAGGATGCCTTCAAGATGCTACTGATATTGCTCAAATACAAGAATTAGTAAATCTTGGAACTCTTGTAAAAAGGGCTCAAGATAAATCGGTTCAATCAATGGTAGAAGGTCCTGGACATGTTCCTATGAATCAAATAGCTACAAATATGGAAATACAAAAGACATTATGTTATGGAGCTCCATTTTATGTACTTGGACCAATTGTAACTGATTTAGCTCCAGGTTATGACCATATCACCTCTGCAATTGGAGGAGCAATAGCTGCACAATCAGGAGCTAACTTCTTATGTTATGTTACACCAGCTGAACACCTTTCAATTCCAAACCTTGATGATGTTAGAGAAGGAGTAATTGCCTCTAAAATAGCTGCACAAGCTGCTGATGTTGCTAAAGGATTGCCTTCTGCAATGGAAAAAGAAAAAGAAATGGCTAATGCAAGAAAGAATTTTGACTGGGAAAAACAATTTGAATTAGCATTCAATGGTGAAAAATGTAAAAAATACAGAGAAAGCTATCCAGTTGAAGAAGAAGATATGTGCTCAATGTGTGGAGAATATTGTGCTATAAGAATAGCTAAAGATGATTTTTAAATAAAATCAAGATTATTTTACCTATTTATAAAAATTATCTACACTATTTTAATTTTATACTT
This sequence comes from Methanobrevibacter sp. TMH8, assembly GCF_020148105.1. Classification (NCBI taxonomy): domain Archaea; kingdom Methanobacteriati; phylum Methanobacteriota; class Methanobacteria; order Methanobacteriales; family Methanobacteriaceae; genus Methanobrevibacter; species Methanobrevibacter sp. TMH8. The sequence goes on along the minus strand of NZ_JAHLZE010000022.1, from coordinate 10,814 downwards.
TTATAATATTATTACAATGATTATAACATTATTTAAAATTATTTAAAATATTGTTTAATATTATTTAATTTTGTTTAAATTGTTTAAAATATTATTTAAAATTATTTAAAATTGTTATAATATTATTATTTTAAATTAAAAAATTTAATATAGTATGAAAAACAAATAATTTTATAATATATTAATTTGAATATTTAAAAACAAAGTCGAAAAAAGACTAAATGAAAAAATAACTTAAAGAAGGTAATAAACTATGAATTTAGAACATATTGATGGTGAAAATAGGGGAAATGTAGTTTTATTTGCCCTTAGTACTTGTGGTTGGTGTAAAAAAACAAGAATGTTACTCGAAGATCTTAAAGTAGAGTATGATTACATTTATGTTGATTTAACATCAGGTGCTGAAAGAGAAGAAGTTGTTGAAGCAGTTAAAAAATTCAATCCAGATGTTTCATTTCCAACTATAGTTATAAATGATTCAGACGCAATTGTTGGATTTGAAGAAGCAGAAATTAAGTCTAAATTAGGATAATACAATCTTAATAAGAAAATATAATCTTATAAAACTATAATCCTAATTAGGATAATACAATCTTAATAAGAGAATACAATCTTATAAAGCTATATAATCCTAAAGTTAGGATAATAAAATCTTAATAAGAGAATACAATCTAATTAGATAAATAATAGAAAATACTTAAAATAATAAGGATTAATAAATCAATACTAATCCATTAAAGAGGGATTTCATGGGCGAAGCTTACGAAAAATTTAAAAAAGAAGCTGAAAGTGCAGGTTATAATGTCAACCCAGATGTGGAATTTGTTGAAAACCTACTTGAAAACATTGATGTTAATACTGAAAGATATGGATATGGAGCATGCCCTTGTAGACTTGCATCAGGAACCAAAGAAGAAGATTTAGATTTGATCTGTCCATGTGATTACAGAGATGCTGATTTAAATGATTATGGAGCATGTTTCTGTGCATTATATGTTACTCAAGATGTTCTTGATGGAAAACAAAAGTTAGGTTCCATACCAGATCGAAGATTAAAAGAATTAGAATCTAAAGCTAAACAAGCAGAAAAACAGGCAGAGAGTGCTGGTTCTAATGGTAAGGTAATTGATTTAGAATTTCCAGTATGGAGATGTAAAGCCTGTGGATACTTATGTAGTAGACCAAAACCACCAGATAAATGTCCAATTTGTAAAGTAAGTGGAGATAGATTTGAAAGAATACTATAATACCAAGTATCACAATATTTATCTTTTTTTATTATATTTTACTATTTTATTTTATTATTTTTTCTAATTTTTATTAAATTTATTAAATTTATTAAATTTCATTAATTTTTTTCTATCTTTTATTAATTTTTATACTAAAATTACTAATTATTATTTTTAAATGTATTTTAGATTTATTTTAATGTATTTTGACTTATTTTATATTATTTTAATTTATTTTGAAATTAAAATTATAAATAATCAATTTAAAAAAAAAAAAAAAAAAAATTAAGAAAATAAAAAATAATAGAATAAAAATAAAAAATAAAAGAAATAATAGAATAGAAATAAAAAATAAATATTTTAATGAAGTTCTCCAAACTTCTTAATAAATACTTTTTTCATCACAGTAGCTAAAGCCATATATCCAACCATTGTAGCTATTAACCAAGGGAAATAGAACCATGGAAGTGGAAGCATGCCTAAAACTGCTCCAACACCTGTAAATGGTAAAATTGTTCCTACGGCAATACCTAAACATGTGATTAATATTACCTTTGATGATGCTCTACTTTCTATAAATGGTAGTTTTGGAGTTCTTAATGCATGTATAACAAGGGTTTGAGACCATAATGATTCTACAAACCATCCTGCATTAAATAATGCCATAAATGCAACAGAACTAACACCTAATGTTCCATAGCTTCCACCGAGAACAGCTGGACAAATGATGAAAAACATCAATGCATAAGTAGTGAGATCAAAGACTGAGCTTGTTGGTCCAATGTATATCATGAATTTCCCTATTGATGATGCATCCCATTTTCTTGGTTTTTTGAGATATTCTTCATCTACTCTATCCCAAGGCAATGAAACACAAGAAATATCATATATTAGATTTAGCATTAATATTTGTAAAGGAAGCATAGGTAAGAATGGTAAGAATATACTAGCTACCAATACTGAAAACATATTACCAAAGTTTGAACTTGCAGTCATCTTAATATACTTTATTATATTTCCAAAAGTCCTTCTACCTTCAATAACACCTTGTTCTAATACCATTAGATCTTTTTGAAGTAATATAATGTCTGCTGATTCTTTAGATATATCAACCGCAGTATCAACAGAAATTCCTACATCAGATTCATTAATTGCTCCGGCATCATTTATTCCATCTCCTAAAAATCCAACTACATGATCTTGTTCACGTAAATGTGACACTAACATTGTTTTTTGATTTGGTGAAAGCTTAGCAAAGATATTATTGTTAGTAGCTACAAATGATACTTCCTCATCACTCATTTTTTCAAGGTCAACACCACTTATAACATTTTCATGTTCGATTCCTACTTGATTACAAATAGATCTAGTCACTGCTTCATTATCACCACTTAAAATCTTAACATCTACCCCATTATCTTTTAAAGTTTCTAATGCTTCTTTTGCACTTTCTTTAGGAGGATCTAAAAATGCGAGATATCCCATTAAACACATTTCAGATTCATCAGCAACTGAGAAAATACCTACTTCAGAGGGGTGATTTTTTTGAGCTACAGCAATAACTCTCATTCCTTTATTATTTAGTTCTGTTACAGTGTCTAAAATTTCATTTCTTATTTCATCAGTTAATGGTTCTATTTTATCTTTATATTCAACAACTGAAGAAATATCTAACATTTCTTCAACTGCTCCTTTTGTTATCATCTGAGTTTTTTCACTTTTATCCTTAATAACAACACTCATACGTCTACGATTAAAATCAAATGGTATTTCATCGACTTTAGTATATTTTGTTGTTAGTGGACTTATTTCTTCCTCACCAACATGGTCTAATATTGCAGCATCCATTAGATTTTTAAGACCTGTTTGATAATAGCTATTTAAAAAGGCATGTCTTAATATTCTATCATCTTCATTACCATGAATATCCAAATAAAGCTCTAAAACAACTTTATCTTGAGTTAATGTACCTGTTTTGTCAGTACATAATACATCCATCGCACCAAAGTTTTGTATTGTATTCAAGCTCTTTACAATGACATTATTTTTTGCCATCTTAACAGCACCTTTTGCAAGGTTAGTTGTAACTATCATTGGTAACATTTCAGGAGTCAACCCTACAGCAATTGAGATTCCGAATAGAAGTGCTTCTAACCAGTCCCCTTTAGTAAATCCATTTATAAAAAATATAACTGGAACCATAACTGCCATGAAACGAATAAGTAACCATGAAACAGAGTTAAGTCCTTTATCAAAACTTGTTTTATCTTTTTTAACAGTGACGGTTTGTGCCATTGATCCAAAATTAGTTTCATTACCAACTGCAATGACAATACATTTGGCAGTACCACTTTCTACAGTACTACCCATGAAAGCTAAATTTTGAGTGTCAAATAATGTTTTTCCCTCTTTTCCTAAGTTATCATCTTCAACCAATTTTTCAATAGGTTCACTTTCACCAGTTAATGATGATTGACTTAGAAATAAATCTTTTGAGGAGATAATTCTTACATCAGCAGGAATCATATCTCCTGCAGCTAAATGAATAATATCTCCAACTACAACTTCTTCAAGAGGAAGCTCTATTTTTCCACAACCTTTTCTTTCAATTGCAGTTGTAATTTTAACCATAGATGCAAGTTCTTTTGCAGAATTATTAGACCTTGTTTCTTGTACAAACCTTAATGTTCCACTAATTACAACCATTGTAAGTACAATTATAACTGCAGTAAGATCTCTATCTGCTGGACTAACTATCAAAAAATCTGTAAAGAAGGATATAATTGCCAAAGATATAAGTATTAAAGTAAAAGGATTTATAAAAGATTTAAAAATTCTTTTTATTAATGAATCTCCTTCTTGGTGTGATATGGTATTTTCACCATATCTTTTTCTCATCTTTTCGACCATTGCTTTATCATAGCCAGAAGAGGTAGTTTTATATTTCTTTAATACATCTTCTGTGTTAGATTTAGATGCTCGCATAAGTCTTCTTACTGCGGCCTCACTTTGTTCATTTTTTATTTTTTTATTTGATTTTGTTATTTTTTTCATTGTCCGACCTCTTTTAATTCAAAACTAAAGAATCAGACATAGAAAATAACAGTTAAAAAAACAATGTAAATTAGCTATTTACTATAGATATAAATCAATATTACAAATTAATTAATAATATAAACTAATAATATAAACTAATAGTATAAACTAATAGTATAAATTAATAATATAAAATAATATTATATAATTTAGATTTATATAATTTAGATCTAAAAAAAGATAAATTATACAAACATTTTATTATTTCTATATTATTCCCATATGATTTTTATATTGATTTTATATTAACTTTATATTGACCTTATATTGACTTTATATTGGTTTTATTATTGATTTTTATATAAAAAATTACATTAATTAATCTAAAAATCTAAAATAAACTAAATTAGTCTTATATAAAATAGAATAGAAAAATTAAATAGACAATTGTAAATTTATTTAACTGTTTCAATTGGGTAATTCAAAGAAATGAAGACTAAGCTTGAAAAACAAGAATTAAACTTGACATTTTTTAAATTACCCAATAGATTGGGATCTTCTATGTCAACGACGCTTTTTTCTTCCATTTCTTCACCTTAATAAATTTTTAATTTTAAAAAATGCTCATATATTATTCTAAAAAATGTTAATACATTGTTTTATTATAAATATTTAATACATGAACAGATTTAATTTATATATGCCCCTATATAAACCTTACCCGAACAAACAATCTAGAATAAACGTTCTAAACCTAAAAGACCACTAATTTTTTCTTTTTATTTTAAAGAATAACAACACTAGTATATAATAAACATATAAATCTGATATTTTAAATATTTTAAATATTTTAGATATTTTAGATATTTTAGATATTTTAGTATCTTTATTATTTTTAATATTTTTTAATAATTTTTAATAATTCCCATATTCCCAATTCTTAATATTCTTAATATTTCTGATATTTCTAATATTCCTATTATTTTTAAATAAATTTCAGATATATTAGAAATAAATAGATATTTTGGAAATAAATAAATATTGAATAAAACAATATTTTATTAGTATAAATGTTTAAGCTATTAAAAAATTATTAATTAAACCTTTAATTAAACCTTTAATAAGAATGATACAATGAAATATCAAAAACTAGTTGATGTATACGAAGCAATAGCTGCAACAACCAAAAGATTAGAAAAAACAGCTATCTTAGCTGAATTTTTTAAAGAAGTAGATGAAGAAACACTTCCTGAAGTTGTTTTAATGTCACTTGGTACAGTATTCCCTCCTTGGAGTGAAGAAGAACAAGGTCTTGCAGATAAATTACTTATGAAAGCAATAGCTAATGTTGTAGGAGTATCAGTAAGTAATGTAGAAGATCAGGTAAGGGAACAAGGAGATATAGGAGGGGCTGCTGAAAAATTATACAACAAAAAAGCCCAAACAACTTTCTTTTCAAAACCCCTTGAAATTGATTTTGTCTTTACAAATCTTAGAAAGTTAGCTAAAATATCTGGAGACAGATCCACTTCTCGTAAAATCGCCATTGTCTTGGAACTTTTATCATCAGCAACAGGTACTGAAGCTAAATATATAGCTAGGACGATTATTGAAGAGCTTAGAATTGGTGTTGGTGAAGGAATAGTTAGAGATGCTATTTCACAAGCTTTTGATGTAGAAAAATCTATAGCTGATCGTGCCCATATGCTAACAAATGATTTAGGATTAGTAGCTCGAGTAGCTAAAGAAGAAGGTGAAGAAGGTCTTAAAAAACTTAACCTTTCACCAGGCAAACCTGTAAAACCAATGTTAGCTCAACTTTCAGATGGAATAGAAGTAAGTATAGAAGAAATGGGTGAAGCGATTTGTGAAACAAAATATGATGGAATAAGAACTCAAATCCATAAAAAAGGAGATGAAATAAATTTATTTACCAGACGGCTTGAAAACATCAGTAAAGCTATTCCAGAAATGATAAATTATATTAGAAACGCATTTCCAGATGAAGATTTCATTGCAGAGGGAGAAATAATAGCTACAAAAGACAATAAGCCAATTTCATTCCAATATATGCTACAAAGAGTAAGAAGGAAATATAATATTGAAAAAGCTATAGAAGATGTTCCACTTAAACTCTATCTTTTTGATCTTCTTTACTTTAAAAAACCAATGATTGATGAACCATTAGCCATGAGAAGAAAAGCTCTTGAAGAAATTGTTGATACAAGTAGTGAGCAAATTAATCTCTCTACAATGCTTAAAGCTAGACCAGAAAATATTCAAGATGCTGAAGATTTGTTCAATGAATCAATAGCTGAAGGTCATGAAGGAATAATGATAAAAAATCCAAAAGAACCATACATACCAGGCATCCGAGGGAAAAAGATGTTGAAGTTTAAAGCAGAACCTGAAACACTTGATGTTGTTGTAGTCGGTGGTACTTATGGTGTTGGTAAAAGAGCTAACTTTATTGGATCTTATAAAGTAGCACTACAAGATGATAATGAACAATTAAAAACAGTAGCACATGTAGCTACTGGATTAGATGACGAAACATTAGCTGAATTAACAGAACTGATGAACAAATATAAGATTGTATCAAAAGGAACTAAAATAGAAGTTGAACCACGAATAATCCTTGAGATAGCTTATAGTGAAATCGTGAAAAGCCCAGAATACGAAGCTGGATATTCACTCCGTTTCCCAGTGGTAAAAAGAATCCGAGAAGACAAAGGTCTAAGAGATATAGACACTGTTGATCGTTTGAAATCTATGTTTAAAGGTTAAAACTGTTTTTTCCTTTAAACTATAATATATTTATTATATTTATTTTTTTATTAATTTACTTTTTCTTCATTTACTAAATTAAATATCTTTATTTATTTTATAATTTATTTTAAAAATTATTATCAAATATTATCAATTATAACCAATTATAATCAATTATAATCAATTATAATTATCAAATTCAGCTTTTTATAACTTTTATAAATTATTTTTACACTATTTTTTTATAAATCAATATTTAAGTAAATAATCAATTATTGAATTATATGATAATTTTACATAATCAACATAATATAATCATCTTAAAACAATTTTAAAGACTAAAATAAATTTTATATTGAAAAATAAGGAAAATTTATATATAAAAATATATATAAAAACTAAAACATTAGATAATAAGAACAATAAGAACAAAAATAAGAATAATAAATAAAAATAAAAAATGATTAAGAAAAAAGGTCTTTAAATGGAAATTACAGATGGAAAAATATTCAAAATAGCTTTAATAACAACACTTATAGGACTAGTTGGAATGATTATATTTGCAGGAGATATATCACCTAAAGAAGCATTAGTAAAAGATATTGATAGAGGCATGATAGACGAAGATGTAACTATTAATGGAGTAATTGAAAGTGTAAAAAAATCTTCTACTGGAAAAAGCTATTTCATGACACTAAATGATGGAACAGGTCGAATAACTATAATGATATTTGAATCTACAATAGCTGAGTTTCAAGAAGCAGGAATTGATTTGAAAAGTTTTGAGAATAATAAAGTTAAAGTAGTTGGAACTGTTACAGAATTCAAATCAACAATGGAAATAATACTTCCTAATTCAAATTCTATTAAAATAGAAAATTAAAAGTTTTGGAATTAAAAATAATAAAAAATAAAAAGAATAATTATGAAAATAATAAAAATATTGAAAATATTAAAAATAAATAAAAAAGGATAAAGGGTTAATTTATCCTTTAATTGTTTTGTTTTTTAGTGTTTTAGGCTAATTGATTTTTTGTTGTTAGCTAATAATATTTCTTTATTTTTGTTTTTGGGATCGATTTGGAAGTGGGCTATGCAGTATCTGTGATTTGCTCTGTCTGGGAAGTAGCTGACGATTATTGATATTTTCTTTCCTGGAGCTATTGATTTGATTTTGATGTATTTGGTTTTGATTTTAACTCCGTTTCTCATATGGAAAAGAGCTAAAACAGTAGATTTAGATTTTAAACTCCCTTTATTAGCTATTATGACCTTACAAGTAGATAATCTTTTATTAACAGATAATTCTTTAATTGATACAATTCCTAAATTAGATTTAGCATTGACTTTCTGCACCACTTTAGTTGTTGAAGATTTGTAATTGTTGTCTCCTCCAAATTTAGCTATTAAATTATATTTTCCACCTTTTAAACCAACTATCTTAAATACAGCTATTCCTTTATTGTTAGTTGTTGCAGTGTATGTTTTTCCATTGATTTTCAATGAAACTTTTTTGCCTTTGAGAATATTTCCATTTATGTCTTTTAAGGTTACTTTTATGTTAGTTTTCTTACCTTCATTAATAGTTGGAGCAGAAACTGTTATAACAGTATCTTTTTCTAATACTACCTTAGCTATTGTACTGGTATTTGCTGAATAGATTCTTGTAATAAAAGTATCAGATTCATCAGATTCATTCATTGTGGAGAGAATATTGTATGTTCCTGAAGCTGAAGCAGTATAGACAAACTCAGCAATACCTTCACTATTGGTTATTGAAGATCCTACTAATTTTCCATTAACATAGAAACTAATAAGTCTTCCAACAATAACATTACCCCATTTATCAGTAGCTTTGACCATTATAGTAACTTTATTATATAAAACACTAATATTAATAGCTAAATCTAACTGAATATTATTAACACTTCCTAAACCATTAATATCACCAGCATTAACAATATCTCCTCCAAAATTACCAGAAACATTATTATTCTCAACAGTAACATTACCCTTATTAATTATACCATCACCATCATTATCATTAATAACATTATCAGTTATAGTAAAGTTACCTCCATTAATAATAATCCCATTACCAGCATTATTTGAAACATTACTACCAGTAATAGTTCCATTACTACCCTCAGAAATAAAAATTATGGAATTATTTGCAATATTATTAGTGAAAATAGAATCAAACACATTCATATCATTACCATAATTTTGATAAATTGCACCACCAATAGTAGCTTTATTCTCTGTGAAATTTGAATTATTTACAGTGAAATTATCACCACAATCATTAAATATCGCACCACCAGCACCAGCATTATTGTTAATAAAATTAGAGCTAGATACAATAACATGATGACTAGTGCCAATATATAACACACCACCAGTAGATCCCGCAGTGTTATTAATGAAATTACTATCTTTAATAATAGACCTAGAACTACCACTTAAGATGACTGCACCGCCACGACTTGTTGCAGTATTGTTAGTAAAATTAGAGTCAATTATAATCGCTTTATTGTAAAGAACAGCAAGTGCACCAGCAGAATCAGTTGCAGTATTATATGAAAAATTTGATTCAATAACAGTAGTATTACCACCTAATATAAAAATTGCACCACCCCTATTTGCAGTGTTATTAATGAAATTAGAATCAAATATATCCACATTACCATAGTAGGTGTAAATTACACCACCATCTTTTGTAGCACTATTATTATTAAATTCACATCCAATCAGAATTATTGTGGAATTTGTATCAGTACAAATTACACCACCATTACCATCTATAGCAGTTGTGTTAGTTGCTGAATTGTTTGTGAATGCACAATCAACAAATGTTAATATTAGAGCGTTACTTGAGGGTCCTCCGTAAATAGCTCCTCCCAATGAATTTCTACCATTGATAAATGTTATATTTATAAAAGTAATATTTTGATTACTATTTACCCTGAATATTCTTGATAGTCCTTGTGCATCGAGTATGACTTTGTCTTTGGTTTTTCCTTGAATTGTGATGTTTTTGTTAATCGTTATATTAGTATTGTTATTACCTTTGTATATTCCTTCGTCAAGTTCTATTATGTCACCAGAGCTTGAAATACTTAATGCACCACTTATTCCACCACTGGTTGTGTTATTAATGTTTGTAGTAGCTGCAAATCCAGTTTGCAAACTAATTACAGCTGATAAAATAATACTTGCTATAATTAACATGTGAATTATTATCTTTTTGTTTTTTAAAATTTTATTCACCTCCCCATTTTAATGGGATTAAATATATATTTTAAATTCTAAAATGTGAATAAAAAAGAATAAAATAGTCCCTAAAAAAGAATTTAAAAAGGGGTGATAATATCATGAAAAATTCTTAATAAGATCTCATTTATCCTTTTTAATAATCACATTTACAAATTTTTTGATTAATAAAACCAGAATTAATGCATAAATTATAATAGCTCTCCATAAAAGTTATCATACCTATTATAATTTTACATTAAAAAAGAGCATTTACCCAAATATCATTGTATAATAGCTCTATCTAATCTTATATAATCATGAAAAAGCTACTCAAAAAAATAATATAATAATTTTATTGATAACTTTTTCATCATTATATAAAAGATACATCATAACTAAAAAAAATCTAATAAAACATTCCCTTTATACACAATTAATTTTGAAAAAACTCTTTACATTAAGAAGAGTAAATATATTCACTCCAAAAAATTAACTTCGTTTAATTGAAGTTAAACGAAGTAAATT
>NZ_JAHLZE010000021.1 GCF_020148105.1 Methanobrevibacter sp. TMH8 | reverse complement strand
TATGGGCATTATTGGGTTTATTATATCTTCAGTTATTCTTGCTTATATTGAAATTTTCAGAGCACGTAATATTGGTTTAATATATAGAGAAACAGAAAAATAAAATTATTAAAATAACAATGGATAATAAATAGCTATATTATTTATTCTAATGTATAAAAATAGTTTAGATTATAATATTGAATATTAAGATTATTATAAGCTTTTTCTATAGATTTTAAACACTTTTCATTATTTTCAAAATAAATTAAATGAGAATTACAATTACAATCAGAACAACCAAAATTAGCTATACTCTCAGCATCAATATCATTAGAGATAGAATTGGCTAAATAACATTCTATCTTTTTCTCATCAATATTGAATATGACTTCTTCAATTTGAGTATTTTTATTTTTTAAAAGATAATCAACATGCCAATGAATCTTTTTATTATCAGACAAATGTCTCTTTATTCTAGGAATCAATGAATTCATAGCTGAACCAATATAAATATAAAAACCTTCTTTAAAATTAATTGGACCTATAGCACCAATATTAATTTTGCATTGTTTTTTATTCTTTATTACTAAACAATAAGTTCCTTTCATATATTTTATAATGTATTGTGAAAAATATATAAATTATTCTATATATTATAATCATTAAAAATAATAAGATAAATATAACATAATAAAAACAAATAATAATTAGTATAAATTAATAAAAATAAATAATAATAAATAATACTTAATAATACTTAATAAGAATTAATAATAATTAATAAAAATTTATAATAATTTATAATAATTAATAAAAGTTAATGAAAACTAATAAAACTATTAAAAACTATTAAAAACTAGTAAAAACTAGTAAAAACTAGTAAAAGCTAGTAAAACTTAGTAATGCTAATAAAAATTAATAAAAATTTATTTTCAAATGAATAATAATTGATAAAATGAAGTTTAAAATACAAGCAAAAGGTCACAAAAATGTTCTTTCAGAACATAAGTCTACTTTTGAAATTACAAAAGATAATGAACTTTCATTATCTGGTGATTGTATAATTGGTGTAGCTATGGATAAAACAATGAATGATTTTCCAACTAATATTAAAGAGAAAATCATGGATGAAAACACTAAAATTACTGTTAAACTTACTACAGAAAGTTCAAAAGATTGTATTGTAGGATATGGTCATCCAGATCTTAGTTTGGATCACCCTACAGATATTGTATGTAGAAAAAGTACTTTTGTTTGTTCACGTACACTTATGATAAAATCAGATAAAGCTTCTTGTGATTTAAACAAAGATTTAATAAATGATTTGAAAGAAGGAAAAGCACTTGATTTTGAAATAATTATTGATTAATATTTTTTTGATTAAATTTCGCATTGTCCTTCAGAATCTAGTTCTAAAGCTCCTTTTATTGTATCAATTATACAATTTGCATTCCAACCTACAAGACCAGTAGCTACTGATTCTAAGTTTTCTGGAACTTCTTCAAGTCCATGTGGTCTTACTAAAATTATAGGTATATTGAATTTTTGTGCAGCTTTAACAATATTATCTATATCTTTTTTATTTTTATCATATAATCCTGATAAAATTATAACTACATCTAATTTCTTTAAAAAGTTTTCGGTCATATGTTCGTAGTTTCCAGCAGCTGATTCTTTCCATAAAAATTCATTTTTAGAGTATAATGCTTCTACAAACTTTGGATATTCTTTGTTTGGATCATTTCCATTACTAATTAAAAGATTATATATTTTATTATCTTTTTCTTCTTCAAACATAATATTTCATCTCTTTTTATGTTATTTAATATTATTATTATTTATTAGCTATTTTGAACTCTTTATTTTTAAATTTTTAGCTAGTTATAATTACTTTTTATTTTTATTTTTATTATTAATTATAGTTATTGCTTATACTCATTGTTCTATTATTTTATTAGTTAGTATATGATAATATTACGGTATTATCTTTATGAATAGTAAAATTAATATTCTATTAAGATTTAATATATTAATATAGATATTTTTAATTATAAATTTAATTATAATATAATTTAAATTCAATTATATATTTAAACATAAATTTAATTATAAATTTAATCATAAAATATAGTTATAAATTTAGGTATAAGTTTTAGTTATAATATAATTGTAAATTTAATTATAAAAATTTATTATAAAAATTTATTATAAAAATATAATTGTAAATTTATAATAAATTTATTATAAAATATATTTATAAAATATAATTTTAAATTTTATTATAATTTTTATTATAAATTTTTTTATAGATTATTCATTATATTTATTTATTATAGATATTTGTTATTAATATTTCAAAATAGGATTAAAAGTAACATTATTAAAATTTAGTGGAATTATGAGAGCAGCTGTTATTGGTTTAGGTGTTGAAGGGAAAAAAGCTACAAAATCTTTGTTAGCTAATGATTGGCATGTTTATGCAACAGATTTAAATCCAAATATAGATTTGGAAGATCTTGAAATACCATTTTCTAAGGCAAATTTTTTTAGAAATGAAGATTCAATTACAATATCTGAAGGCCGACTAATTGTAGAAGTTGGCAACACTGATAAAGATACAATAGCTAGCTCTGATGTTGTTGTATTAAGTCCGGGGTTATGGAAAACCCAACTTGCAAAGGATATTGTAAAATCTGGAAAATCTATCAGTGATGTTTTAACTAAACATAAAGATATCTTCACTATAGGAATAACTGGAACCAATGGAAAAACTACCACAGTTTCAATGCTTAAAGATATTCTTGAAAATGCTGGAAAAAAGGTTCTTGTTGGAGGAAATGCAGGAGGGGGCTTTAATGGATACTGTGACATTATTCTTGAAGCTGAAAAAGAAGAATATGATATATTATTAATTGAAGTCTGTGATATGACCTTAGCTTTTTGTGATTATTGTTTTAATTTTGACCTTGTTGGTTTAACTAACATTGGTAATGATCATATGAATGTTCATGGTTCTATAGAAAATTATAAAAATTCTGTTATTGAATTTTCTAGAAAAAAAACAGTATTTTTAGATAAAAATTTACCGTATATTGATGAATTTAAGAATTACAATGAAACATTCTCTTTAAATCAATCTGATAATGATTTATATGCAGTTGATCAGAATGCTGTTAATCAAATTGGACCTGATTCATATGATGTTGGTGATTTGTCTAATATTTCTGATTTATCTGATGCTGATAATACAATTGAAATTTTGGAGTATTATGAATATCCTAATGATTTGAAAGTTTTTGGAACATTCAATAAACTTAATGCTGGTTTGGCTAATTCAATAGCTAAATATTTAGGAATTGATGATGAAATCATTCAAGACTCTTTAGAAAATTTTGAAGCTATTGATGGTCGATTAAAAGTTTATAAATTAAATGATTCTAAAATTTTCATTGGAAAAACTGATAATTCCCATGCTGTTAAATCTATCCTTGATGAACAGTATTTTTATGCGATTTTTATAGGTACTCCACGTTTTAATGAAGAACATCGTTTAGATATTCTAGATGCAGTAGTTGAATCAAATCCAGAAGTCATTGTTCTTTTTCCGGGATTAGATGATACTGTTGATCATGCTATTTATAGATTAAAATCATTATGTTATGAGGGTAGAATTGAGGTAGCCAATAATCTTGATGAGATTATTGGATTTATTGCTGAATATTCTCATGAAGAAGCTATTTTTATTGGGGGAAATGGTCAAGAGACAATTATTAAAATCCAAGAGAGATTGAGTGAATTATGTGATAATTGTAGTAGCTAAATCCTTAATAAAATAAATATTTAGTTTTTTTAGTGTTTTAGTTTATTATAACTTATATCTAATTATAAGTAATTATAAATAATTTCAACTTATTATATATAATTATAAATGATTTTGACTAATTAAAACTAATTTTAAGCCTATATACTTTTATATAATCATGTTTATCTATTAATTTTATTATTAAAGCAATTTCATAATAAAAAATATATTTACTTGTATTATTAATTTAGCAAATAAATTTTCAATAAAATTTATTGAATAGTTAATATATTACTATCATTATATACTTTCAATAGTAATAATTATATAGTATGTTGATTAAATATATAATAAACAAAATATAATTATTTGATTCACTAATTTATAAAGTCTAATAATAATAAAATTTCTATAAATGTATTCTTAGCTATTAAACATATAATCAACAAAGTTTGGGTGATACAGGGGTAATATAATCTTTAATAGGATTTTTTAGAAGATTTTTTGATTTAATTATCTATTTTATTTAAAATCTTATATTTATAAGTAATTAAATCTAAATTATTATATTAAGGATATACTATTATTAATAATACTATTGTTGGTAATATTTTAATTATTATTAATGTTTAAAAATTAGTAATATTATCTAAAAATTTAAAATTTTGTTTTAATTTAATTAATCATTTAATCAATTCAACATATTTATAATATTGATTTAATATATTTAATGATTTATAATTTAATGATTTATAATATTTATAATAGTTTAATATATTTAGTTTATTCAATGATTTATAATATCTAATATATTGTAATATATTAAGTTTATTTAATGATTTATAATATCTAATATATTGTAATATATTAAGTTTATTTAATGATTTATAATATCTAATATATTGTAATATATTTAGCTTATTTAATCTATAGGAGCATAGTGTGATTTCTGGAAAAAAAGTTCTTATTGTCGGCGCAGGAAATGCAGGAAGGCCAGTAGCTAATCTTTTCAATTATTTGGGAAATGATGTTATAGTTACTGATTCAAATACCTTTGAAATGCTTCCAAAAAAGACACAAAATAAAATAAAGAATCTTAAAGAAAAAGGAATCACTTTTGATTTAGGAGATCATAACTATGATTTACTAAATTCTGTTGATGCTATTTATATTTCTCCAAATATTCCTAAAACAGTTGATTTTATTAAAAAAATATATGAATTAGCTAGTGATGGAAAATTTGATATAATTGAAAATAGTGATGTTGGAAAGATATTAAATTCTCTTATAGCTATCCCTATGATTGGAATAGCAGGGACTGATGGTAAAACTACTACAACCAATATGGTTAATTATGCTCTTGAAGATAAATTTGATACTATTATTTTCTCTTCACTTCAAAACTCTCTGGTTATTGAAGGACTAGTTGAGATGGTTGTTAATTCTCAATTTAAAAATAAAGAATTAGCTGTATTAGAACTTCCACATGGAACTATTCGTATGGCTGAAGGTCTTGAACTTGATGCATGTATTATAACAAATCTTACTCCTGATCATATGGATGAATTTAACACTTATGAAGATTATATTGAGAGGAATATAGCTATTGAAAAACTTCTAAAAGATAATGGATTAGTACTTGCAAATGGTGATGATCCAATTATTAGTAGTAGATTAAATACTTTTACTCATGATTCTATTGTTTATGGACTAAAAGATCCTCATAAAATTGATTTTGAAGGTAAAGAATATTATAATGAAGATGTTGATTATGATATTTTTGCATATGATATTGTTCTTAATGGATTAGATGGATCTAGCTATAAGATTAAATCTAATGAACTGCCTACTTCTGTGTGTAGTAATTGTGGTGAAACTAGCTGTAATTGTGGGAATTATTCTAGAAAAACAATACCTAAATTTGAAAGAGAAGTTAATATTAAAGTTCCAGGTATGATTAATGTTGAAAATTCACTAGCTACAATTTTAAGCTCATTGATTATGGGCATTGATTTAGAAGATGCTATAAATAGAATGGCTAATTTTAATGGTGTTAAAGGAAGATTTGAAAAGATTGATAATTTTAATAATATTAATATTTTTATGGATGCTGCTCATAATCCTGAAAGTATGGAAAAGCTATTTGATGGTTTAGATGTTTCTGGAAGATTAATTTTAAGTTTAGATAATCCTGATACTTTAACTTCTCGTGATAAAACTAAAATTGGTGAAGTTCTTGGGAAGTTTATAGATGTTTTAATAGTATCTTCAAAAAATGAAACAACTGAAGTTATAGATTATGATGCTGCATATGAAATTGTTGATGGTGCATTTAGCTCTCATGGAGAAATCGAAAGTTATATTACTGAAACTGTTTATGAATCTATTTCTTATGCTTTAGCTATAGCTGATGAAGAAGATACAATTCTTCATATAGGTCCTGGTGTTGTAAATGCATATGATTCTGTTAAAAATGATATAATAGATGCTATTAAATTTTATAAAGCTATTTCTGGTAAAGTTGCAGTTATTGGTGGTTGTGGAACTGTTGGAAGTTTAATGGCTAGAGTTTTAGCTTGTAATAATGTTGATGTAACAATTTCTGATTCTGCTAAAGATACTCCATTGATGAAAGTTTTTAAAGATGAAGATATAAAGCTTGATTTAGGCAAAGGTCATGATGAAAAACTTTTAAATGATGTTTCATCATTCTTTTTAGCTCCAAGTTTAATGAAAAATGATAAACTGAAAGATAAGCTTAAGAAAGCTAATTCAGATATTAATGTGCCTATTTTAGGTATTGATGAAATTTTTAGATCTTTTAAATCTAATAAAAATGTCTTTGGTATAACTGGTACAAATGGTAAAACCACAACTAGGGAGATTCTTAAAAATATATTTAGAGTTTCTGGACTAAAAGTTCCTGAGCATCATTTGGATATGCAAGGAAATACTGAATTTATTCCAGCTCTTCAATCAAAACTTGATGGAGATGTAGCTGTTATTGAGATTGGGACATTTGGTAATAAAGGAGAAATTGAAGATATTTCTAAAAATGCTGAAGTAGATACAGGAATTATTACCAATATATCTCAAGATCATTTATCTAATGGCAGTTTTGAGGATTATATAAATTGTAAAAAAGAAATTGTTGATGTAGCGGATAATTTAATTCTTTGTGGTGATGATCCAATTGTTAGTTATTTTGGTTATTTAAAAGATGATGAAGATTTATTATTCTTTGGAATAGCTGATGATGATGAATTTCTTGAAAATAATGAATTATCCTCTAATTTTAAAGAGTCTAGGATTTGCCCTAAATGTGGAAAAGAATTAAGTTATGATAATTATTATTTAGGTCATTTAGGTAAATTCTATTGTGATTGTGATTTTAAAAATCCTGAATTAGATGTTGTTGCTAAAAATATACATTTTAATCAGGATGGTTCTCTTCAATATGATCTTGTTATTTATGAAAATGAAGGTAAAGTTACCTTAGAAAATGGGTCAATAGCTAATGTTTATAATTCTTTAGCTGCAGCTTCTGGAGCATGGCTTTCTGGAATTGATTTTAAATATATAATAGAAGGTATTAATTCATTTAAAGGTGTTGATGGAAGATTGCAGATTATTAATGAAAATCCAAAGATTATTCTTGATTATGCACATAACCCTGCTGGAGTTAAATCCATTATCCAGACCCTTACTACTTTAATAAAAAATAGTAAATCTAATAGTAAATCGACTAATAAATTTAATAATAAAATTGATAATGAATTTACTAATAGAAATGAAAACAAACTTGATAATAAACTTAATAATGAAAATGAAAATAAAAATGAGGGTAATGACAGTAAAAAAGATTATTATGATAAATTAATAATAGTAAACACTATATCTTCTGAAAGTGGTGAAGAAGGTGATCTAGAAATAGCTAAACTTCTATCTAATGCAGATATTGTTATTCCAGCTTCTCATGCTGCTTATGATTCTGCTAAATTTATAAATAATCTTAATTGTGAAGTAAAAAATATCCAATCAAGTAAACAAGGTACTAAAGTTGGAACTTTAGGAGCAAATTTTGAACAAGTAAAAGAAGCTTTAAAATTAGCTATATCTATTGCTAGTTTTAATGATGTTATTCTAATTATTGGGGAAGGCGGACTGAAATATTCCCTAAAGATTTTAAATGAGGTTAATTTTGATAATAAGGGTGATATTTAAGATTAAAGAGATGATTATTTAGGGCGTATGATAAATTGAAAGGAAAAACACGATGGTCTGTTAAAGTAGTATTAGGATTGTTGATTATTATATTATTGATGTTACCATTTTCTTTTATTGGTCAAAATCAAGTTTCATCAAATGTCAATAATGTAGCTAAATATGAACTTGGAACAACAGTTTTTGCAGGAGAAGATGTTATTGATGATTCTAAAATTAATAAATATCCAATTGTTACTAATATTGATTATTTGTATGATAGATTCAAGACTCTAGATTTTTTAGGGGCTTTTACAGCTATTACTACTGGTGCAGTTCCTTTACCAATTTCTGAACTTTCAGCAGGAGGAATTTCTGATGCTGGAATTGCTAAAGGATTTTCTGGTCCTGGAGTACTAACTGAAGAAAACAATAAATTAATTGTTAAAGGTCCAGATAATTTTGTTTGGGGATATAAAGTTCCTTATACAAAAGCTGTAAGAACCGAAGATGGAATAGATATTGTTGAAGAAAATAAAACAGTTAAAACAATTGGAAAAAATGATATTAACAATAATACTATTCCTACTAGCTATGTTTCTGGTGATACTATAGCTAAATGGTATAATAATTCTGAAATTGGAGATTCATATACTTTGGATTATGGATTAGCTAATTTTTCAGATAATAGATCTTCAGTTTCACCTAATGAAATTAAATCATTGTTTGGAGAAGATATTTTTAATTATACTTATAATTATCCTTCTGGCAATCCAATAATGGTTTATATGAGTAATTATAAGGAAGTCGTTGGTGCAGATGCTTATACTTATTTAGGTTCATATCCTCAATATAACGATGCAAATCGTGACTATAATGCTAGGCAATTTGTAAAATCATGGAATAATACAATTATTCCGCCTGATTCAAAATCTTCTGGAACAGAAATTATGAATTTTGCAATGTCAGCTGATCCTGAAGCTCCGGGTGGTGGTGCTTCTCATGGAGTTTGTCCTCCTGCAAGAACATTAAGGTCAGTTTCTTTAGCTATGGGGTTCGCCCTCCCTGCAGGTATGAATGGAGAACATGATGCTGTAAACTTTGGAGTAAACCCAGGTTCTGATATTAAAGTATCTAATAATTTGGATTATCCTGTAAAAATAGTTATGTGGACTGAAGGTAGTGGTCCGGGAATGGCTATCTATGCAAAAATGGTAAAATTAATTCCAGACGATTATGTTAATGATACCAATTCAACAAATAGCTAATGATTTTAATAATTAGCTTATTATAATTAAATTAGCTATTATTAATTATTTTATTTTGGATTATTGTAGTTTCTTTTTTGTTTTTTTTGATTTTAGTAGCTGTTTTGTTAATTGGTTATTTTTTTATATTAGTAAGATTTGTTTATTTAAAAAGGGGGAAGTGTTTTATCCATACATGAAGGCTATGGTTCTGCTTTTGGTAATGGTTAAGAAGGTGATGCCGAATATTAGAAATAGTCCTAGAAACATGAAAATGTTTAAATAGCTGATTAAATACCATAATTGGGGAGCATTTAAGCTTAAAATTATAGTGGCTAGTATGGTATTTATGAATTGACTTAAAAGGAAAATGATTATGATGGTAGCTATTATCAAAGTAATTGATAATATTGTAAATATTAAGTAGTTTGTGATTCCTACGTTTTTTATAACTTTGAGTATTTTTTTTATATTGAAGGCTTCAGATATCTTTCCATTGTTAGCTATCATATTTGGAATAGCTATTGATGTGAATAGATATGTTAAAACCCATATAACTGTAAAAATAGCTATTTCTTCAAGTCCAAGATTTAGAATAACTCTAAAATCTGGGAATGTGTTAAATGATGCTATTTCAATAATTTTCCAATATATTAACATGTATAATGTAATAATTATAGCTGGTAAAGCATAAACAAAATTAATCAAGAGAATTTTAAGTCCTTGTATTAGAAGTTTTTTTATATTTTTAAAATCAGCTAATGGATCGTCTCCATATGACATCATTCCATTAATTCCTATTAAAGATACTCTGTATGAATATCCTAAGATAGCTATTAATGGAATTAGTAGAAAAGAAAAAATTCCAAGTAAGCTTAGTTTAAAAAAGTTTTTTTTATTTTTTAGTGTATATGAAAATGAGTCTTTAAAAATTTCTAATATCATATTTTTCGCCTTAATATTTTGTTATTCTTCTGTGATTTCTTCTAAAGTTTTTTTATCAGGGTCATATTTGTATTTTTCATCGAAAGTAAAAAGATCATCTATTTTGCAATTAAACAGTACTGTGAGTTTATGGACCATGAGGATAGTTGGGTTGAACTTATTATTTTCTAGAGCTGAGATTGTTTGTCTAGATACGCCTAATATCTTTCCTAATTCTTTTTGGGTAATTTTCATTTCTTGGCGGTAATACCTAATTTTATTTTTCATATTAACCCATACATCTTTAAAATAAGTCTTGTTGCAGTGTTTCTTTACCATGTTCGTTTTTTTATAGTACTATTGTTATTAAATTGTGTCCAATTTTGGTGAATTAATAAAATAGTAATTTGCTCTGTTTAATAATATGTTATTATGTCTTTTATAAATGTTGTGAAAATATTTTTGTAATGAAATATTTTGATATATGAAATAAAGTAATAAAATCAAAATATCTTTTAATTTTTTTCAAGACCCCAATTTTTACAAATTTTCCAAACATTTATATATGATGTCTTGACATATCAACATATGTCGCCATATGACGACATTTACTTATATGTTTTCAATATTATATAATTTTTTTGTAAATTATATAATTACAAAAATCCAGTATAATAATAAAAAGAATTAATGGTGATATAAGTATACTAAAAAAATTAAATACAGATTTAAATAATTATTGGGGTGAATATGTACTTAATCATATATTTATAAATAAAAAAATTATAATTTATTTATAATATTAGTTAAGAAAATTAGATATTTTTAGTCTTTTTTCCTCGTTACAAGGGTTAATAATTTGATAATAATATGTTTATTGCCCTTGAAAATTATTTAGATAGTTTAGCTCCCAAAAAATATCTATTTTATTGAGTATCTGATTCCCCCAAAAATTTTTTCACCCCCTGGAAAATTATTTTTTTTGTTTAATATCAGATGTTATGAAATCATTTTTTTGTGGGGCTAAACTAAACTAATATTTTCTATATTATAATTATTACATAATATATAATGATTTATCAAATTAAGAAATAGAAAATATTATAAATAATTTATATATTATGTAAACCTTTGTTTTGGAATTTTTTTCTGATTAATAAAATGGAATAATTACTAAAGAAAAAAAGAATTATAGGGGTTTTTAGTTTATGTTATATTGTAAAATTATATAAATAATTAAATATTTTTTGGATTATAAAAAGAATATTTATTTATTTATTAAAATAATAATATTTCATATTAATAATATTAATATTCGCTAAAATGGAGGTGAGAAAATAAAAATTAAAAAAACTAATAAAATAGAATACAAGTATTTATTCATATTTATAAGTGTATCTTTCTTAATTTTATGTAGTTTTTCAACAATAAACGCATCTAATATGACAATTAACTCATCAAGTACTGGTGGAATTGCACAAGGAATAACAGACACTGAAAATGGAGGAACATTAACTTTAAACCCAGGAACCTACAACAAAATAAACCAAGATACTAACATTAACATCAACAAAAGCATAACAATTCAAGGAAATGGGCCTAATGGTCAAATAATTATTGATGCACAAGGAAAAAATAGAATATTTGATATAAGGAATCATAGTATAATATTTGTAAATATAACGTTTATAAATGGAAATAGTAGTGGTAGTGGTGGTGTTATCTATAATTCTAACTATGAAAATTTATCATTTATAAACTGTAAATTCATTAATAACACAGCTAGTAGTTATGGTGGTGCTATTTACAATAATGGTAATAATTTGGTAATTATGAACTGCAGTTTCACAAATAACAATGCTGCTCATGCTGGTGCTATATATGCTTCAAGATCTAATTTCACATTAATAAATACTAATTTCACAAACAATAGGGCTAATAGTAATGGTTATGGTGGTGCTATCTATGATGATGGAATTTCAAATTTCACTGTAATAGATAGTAATTTCAATAATAATACTGCTAAATGGGGAGGCGCTATCTTCAGTTGGCTTAGAAATGGAGTTAAAATAATAAATAGTACTTTTACAGACAATATAGCAAGTATTGGGGGTAGTGGGGGCGCTATATATAATGAAGGTGATAATTATTTTATAATAAACAGTACTTTCAATAACAATGTTGCTGCTTCAGGTTATGGTGGTGCTATAATTAATCATGGAGGTAATTTCACACTAAAAAATAGTAATTTCACAAACAACACAGCATATGCTAGTGGTGGTGCTATATATAATCATAATGGAACCTCCAATGGTAATGGTTCTTATAATTTCACAATAATGGACAGTAATTTCATTAATAATACTGCTCAATGGGGAGGTGCCATCTACAATCTTGGTAATAATTCTACAATAACAAATAGTAATTTCACAAACAATACAGCTGAAAGATATGGTGGTGCTATTAATAATAATGGTAATCTCACTTTAATAGGTTCTAATTTCATTAATAATAAAGCAAGAACTGGTGGTGCTATTTATAATAATTTAAATCGTAATATGTCTATTTTAAACAATTTTATGATGAATAATTCTGCGGAGTTAGGGCAGATGATTTATAATGGTGGTTTTATGGGTGTTTTAAATCTCACTTATCTTAATAATTCTACTCAATATGTTAAATCAGGACAAAATGTTCTTTTGTATGCTACTTTAACCGATGATATGGGTAATACGGTAACTGGTCAGAATATAAGTTTTTATATAAATGGTGTATGGATTGGAAGTTTAACCTCTACAGAAGGTTATGCTAATATTACTTATTTAGTAAATGGGGTCCTTGGAGATATTTTAACTCTAAATGGAACTTATTCTGGAAATATGGGCTATCCAATTATTATTAGAAATGGGGAGCTAAGAATACAACTTTTTACAAATTCCACTATAATTGCACCAGATGGTAAAGTAGGAAATCCTTTAACTATCACAGGTATTGCGACGGATGAAAATGGTGAATCAATAGCTAATACTAAAATTACTATTACAATTGATAGTAAAAGTTATAATGTTACTACTGGTTTGGATGGTGAATGGACAATTAATATCACACCAAGTACTGATGGAAATTTTTTGGTTACTGTTTCATGGATAGGTAATTTCACACATGTTGGTTTTACTAACAACACATCCTTTAATGTTAATAAAATACCTACTAATTCTACTATTACTACTCATGATGGTAAGGTAGGAATCCCTATAATTATTTCTGGTGTTGCTACTGATGAAGATGGAAATTTAATCGCTAATACTCAAATTAATGTTATAAATGGTAAAACATATAATGTCATTACTAATAGTTATGGTGAATGGAAACTTATTTTCACTCCAAATTTTTCCAGTAATTTCAAAGTGAATGTATCTTGGGCTGGCAATTCTACACATATTGCTTTTACTAACATTACATCTTTCAATGTTAATAAAATACCTACTTTTATTAGTGTAATTGCACCAAATAGTACGGTTGATAAAACAATCAATATTCATGGTGTTTTAATTGATGAATATAATAAATCAATAGCTAATGCTATGATTATTGTTTTTATCAATGGTGAAAAATACACTTTAACTACTGATAAAAATGGACAATGGACTTTACCTTATAAAACAACTAAAACAGGAAAAATAAAAGTTTCAGTAAATTACGAAGGCAACAACATCTACTTAACTTCTGAAAACGCAACCACATTGAATGTAAAAGATAATAAAACAATCAATGGGACTAATAAGACAACCATTAATCCAACAGCCAATGCAGCTCTTATGAAAAAAACTGGAATGCCAATAATAGCTTTATTAATATTATTAATAAGTATTATTGGATTAAATGTCCGTAAAAAGCAATAAAAATTTAAACAAATTACTTTCAAGGATAAATTGCTTTATTTATCCTAATTTTCTTTTTTTAAATAATAAAATATAATAATCAAAAGGAGGATTATAAAAATGATAAATAAAAAAATTATTTTCGCTTTATTAGGTGTTTTCATTGTTATTGTTGCAACATCAATTATTTATGGATCCGACTTCGTAAAACATGACCAAAAGACTAATCACAATGATACATATTGTGTAAATGATGGAAATTGTACTAATAATAATTGCATATACCAACACAAATATAACACAACAAAAAACAGCACAGTAAATAATAATAACAAAGGATCAAACCATAATAACTATAACAGCCATAATAACCCTAATGGTCATGAATAACTATAAAAATGTTAACAGTAGATCCCATCAAGAAAAAATCTATAACTAATTGGGTACTTCCACAAAGAATCAAAAATATGCACATCAATAAATAAAAATATTTCTTATAAGTCTGTCTCATAATAAAAAATTATTCAGAAAAATTAAATTGTTATGGAAAAATTTTAAAAAAATTATTATCATATTGAACAATTTAGTATTTTTTCACGAAAATTAATTATGAGATGAACTCCATTTTTAATTTTAAAATTTTAAACCTAAATGAAATCAATTAAAAGCTTATTAAAACTTGAATATTCAAAAATTTCTTTTTATTTTCTGTTTTATTTGATAAATTTCTTGTTAAATTAATAATTTTTTTGAAATACATTTTCAATTACCTGTAATTGTAAAAACTTTTTCAATATAAGGTTTCCCTATTTGATATGTATAATCACATATTTATATAATTTTTATCATTAAAATCTTCTAATATTGTTTTAACATGAAATAGGTAATTTTTTTGAATAATAATAGTGCCATTAGAATTTAAACTTTCAGTCACCATCACCGATACTATTTCCTCAACATAATTATTATATTTTTTAAGATTCATTTTTTTACAAATTTTACCAAACATTTATATATGATGTCATGGAATATTAACATATGTCGCCATATTATGACATTTAATCATATGTTTTTATATTATATAATTTTTTTGTAAATTTATAATTACAAAAAGCCATAATAATAAATAATATAATAAATAGAATTAATTGTGATATGTATTATGCTAGAAAAATATTAAATACGGATTTAAATAATTATTTGGGGTGAATGTGTGTTTAATCATATATTTATAATAAAAAATTATAATTTATTTATAAAATTAGTT
>NZ_JAHLZE010000020.1 GCF_020148105.1 Methanobrevibacter sp. TMH8 | reverse complement strand
TTCGTTTAACAGAAATTAAACGAAGTAAATAAAAAAAACATACAACTTACAACATTGAAAAGAGAAATCATAACCCAACAAAATTCCTCAATTCACAAATCAAACTTGTAATATGTTTTTTACTAATATGATTTAAGATAAACATATTATATAAATATAACGATTTTGTAATAAATATTTTCCAATGGAAAATATAAACATGAAAACCAAAAAACAAGAACAATCAATGAAAAAAATATAAAAAATGAAAAAATAGTAAATAAAAAATAAAAAAAATAAAGTAGCTAATTACTTTGCACCAGCCATTTTTACACCAGTTAAAGCACTAGCTTCTAAGGAAAGAGATTTAAGATCTTGTTTTTCAATCTTGCTAAGATGAGTGTTTCCACCTTGTTGAACTAACATACAAGCTTCCTCTGTCATAGCATTAATATATCTAGCTAATTCAATTCCTCTTTCTTTATAATTGAGTCTGTGACGTAAAGTCATGTCTTGAGTAGCTATTCCTTTTCTACAATTGCCTTTGAAACACATTTGACAAGTTTTACATCCAATAGCAATGAGTGCAGAAGTAGCTATGTAAACTGCATCAGCTCCAAGAGCTATAGCTTTAGCTAAATCAGCTCCATTTCTGATTCCTCCACCAGCAACAAGATTAACAGAACTTCTAAGATTAACCTCTTTAAGTGCATTGTCAGCTTCAACAATAGCTGCAAGAGTTGGAATTCCAGCATGTTCCATAATAACATCTGGACCTGCACCAGTACCCCCTTGCATACCATCTACAACAATAATATCTGCTCCACCTTTAGCTGCAATCTTAACATCATCAGCTACTCGACCAGCAGCAAATTTAACCATAATTGGTACTTGCCAGTTAGTGATTTCTCTTAGTTGAGATATTTTCATGGATAAATCTTCTGGACCAACTATATCCATATGACGAGCTGGAGATAATGCATCAGCACCTTCTGGAATATTTCTAATTTTTGAAACTTCAGCTGTAACTTTCTCACCAAGTAAGTGTCCACCCATTCCAGATTTTGCACCTTGACCTATTTTAATCTCAACAGCATCAGCACTATTTAAATAATCAGCAGAAACACCAAACCTACCTGAAGCATATTGAGCAATTAATTTATTAGCTAATCTCCTTTCAGCTGGAAGCATTCCACCTTCACCAGTATTTGTAGCTGTTCCTGCAAGAGAAGAACCAATAGCTAAAGCCATTTTAGCTTCCCTACTAAGAGCACCGAAAGACATTGCTCCAATCATAATAGGTGTTTCAAGTTCAAGTGGTTTTTCTGCAAATCTACTTCCGAGAACAACATTTGTTCCACAAGGTTCTCGATATTTATCAATAGGAGGTCTTGAAACTTGAGCCGGAGTAATGACTAAGTCATCGAAAGTTGGAAGAGATCTTGTAGATCCAGTACTTCTAATTTTATAAGATCCTACATGTGCCTTTCTTGAAATCTCATTCATTGTATTATAAGACCAAATTCCTCTTTTATCATTTGAAATAGCACTTACAGATATAGCATTATTAGGACACATTTCTTCACAGATTCTGCAACCTACACAATTTTTAGTATGAGTTGGATACGGATCTCCATTAATCATTTCATAAACGCCATGCGGACAGTTGTTTAAACAAGAAAAACATTTGTTACATATATTTTCATCTCTATCATCACATAAATACCAACAACATCCTGGGCGATCAAAATTTCTTTTACATAAAAATAAATCTTTTTCCACTTTAAAAGGCATATTTTCCCTCCTATTTCATTTATTAGCTAAATAATATAATTAAACCATTTAATCACAATAACAGTCTTCTTCCTCTTCATTACCATAAAACGGTCTTTTACTTTTAGGAATTATTTTTCTAAATTTTTTATAATCATCATCATTTAAATCAAAATTATAATGAGTTAAAACATCTTTAAGTTCATTTAGGTCATTTTCATCAATATTTACAAGATTAGCATTTTGACCTAAACTTTCAACAGAACCTCTAACATAGATAGCTCCTCTAATAATAGATTCACCAGCATCTTCACCAAGATTTCCAAGAACAATTATACGTCCACCCATCATGAAAATTCCAGTCATAAAACCAGAATCTCCACCAACAATAACGGTGCCACCTTTCATTATCTCTCCAGTACGGGATCCAACACCATTTCGAACTACTAAAGTTCCATCATAGACTCCTTGACCTGCACCATCACCTGCAGAACCTTCTACTATGATTTCCCCACCAGTCATATTGTCTCCTGCAAACCATCCAGCATTTCCATGGATAGTTAGATGAGCTTTATCCAACATAGTTCCAACAAAGTAACCAGCAGACCCATTAATTTCAATATGAGCCTCTTGAGTTAGACCAGCTATGAGATAATGCATTGCATTTGGATTTTTAATGACAATTTTATTACATTGATTAGCTATTTCCTTAATCTTTTGGTTAGCTTCACGAGGAGTCATTGATGAAAAATCTAACTCAAAAATTTTTTGTTCATGATCAACATGATCATTATCTTTAGTAATGTCTTTATTATCATTACTCAAATTATTTGAATCCATATCTAACAACCTCGCTATATTTCATAAACCCTTACTTCTCCAGGAGAAATTTGTTCAACATCACGAGTATCCATAACTTCATGAAGAGCTATTTCTTCTGAAGCTATAGCAAAAACATCATCATTTTCTGCCATAATTCCAGGACGTAAACCTAATTTATCTTTAGCTATTCCAATACCATTTGGAGTTCCAATAATATAAGAAAATGGACCATCCATATCTTCTACAGATTGTTCTAAAGCTTCTTCAAGAGAATAACCTGTATCTAACTTATCAGCTATGTAATGTACAAGACATTCTGTATCATTGTTAGTTTCAAATTTATGTCCTTTTCTCTCTAATGGATCTCTTACTTTCCAATAATTTGTAATTTGACCATTATGAACAACAGTTATATCTTTTACAATATAAGTTTGAAATGGGTGAGCGTGATAACGATCTACATTACTTTCAGTAGAAAATCTAGTATGACCAATACCATGAGTTCCTTTTATATCACGAGTATTATAACGATCAGCTATTTCATAAACAGAACCAACATCTTTTATCATTTGGAAAGAATGGCTTCCATTTAAAACAATAACATCACTATCAGCATTAGCCCTGCAAACATTAAATCCAGTCATACTATCACCAATACTATCAATACTAGTAATAAGTGGTTTTAAATCATGAAAGTTATCAAGAGCTATTTTACACTTATATATGAATGATTCATCTATAGAAGGAATAATTTCATCCTCTTTAATAGGAGTTTTAACATTAATAGCATCTTGAACAGTATGGAGTAATCCTTTTTTATCAGCTACTTGAATATTTAAAATATATTCATTTTCTTCAAGACCCATTCCTCCGTAGATTGCAAATCCTGCAGAATCTGGTCCTCTATGTTGAAGAGCATGTAACATCTTTGTCATATCATCTCCAACATTATGTAATTTTTTATCTTTATAAACGATTCCAGCTATTCCACACAATGGAAACCTCTCCTAAATTTAATTTTATAACTTCATTAAGATAATATATTAATTTAAACATTTTTATTCAATTTTATAACTTCATTAAGATAATATTCATGTAATCTAGTATCACAAGTAAGCTCTGGATGAAAAGACATTGCCATATTATTTCCTTGCTTTACAGCTACAATATTTGAATCAAGTTCAGACAATATTTCAACTTTATCAAGATTATTTACCGCATTAATATCCTCATTATTGAGATTATTATCAGCATTACTATCAAGAATAGATGAAACCGCAGGAGCTCTTATGAAAACACCAGGATAGGTAGTTCCAAAGATATTGACTTCGTTTTCAAAAGAATCTTTTTGTCTGCCAAATGCATTTCTTTTTACTTCAACATCCATGATTCCAAGAATTTCTTGATCATAATCGGTTTTTTTAGAAAGTAGAACCATTCCAGCACAAGTTCCAAAAACAGGAATTTGATTATCTTTAATTACTTTATCAATCCCTCTTTCTTTAATAAGTTTACCAATAACTGTACTTTCTCCACCAGAAATGATAATTCCATTACATTGAGCTACTTCATCAGCGTATCTTACTGGGATAGCTATAATTTCATTTTCCATATTCATCCTTTCAATAGTTTTTTGAGTCATTTCAAGGTGTTCACTTACTGCACCTTGTAGGTTTAATATTCCTATTTTAATCATAATCGACTTCCTTGAGATTGTTGTAAATTAATAAATATAAATCTAATATAATATTTCTAATATAACATTTAACATAATATATGATATTTTTTAATTAATTTTTAATAATTTTTAATAAATTATAAAAAATATAATATAAAATTTAAAATATATTATGAAATATTAAAAATTTAAATAATTATTATATTATTATTTATATTCAATAATTTAAAAAATTTTTGAATTTAAAACTATCAGTAGGAAATCTAAGCTAGTATTAAATTTTTAATTATTATGTAAAGCTACAGTTTCAAATTACTGACTAAACAGTTTAGTTCGACATTAAATCAAATAAATAGCTAAAAACAATAATTATGATAATTGAAAGGAATACAATACAGAATATATTATATAATTAATTATCAGCATTACTACTATTGTATGTTCTCATATATAAATTTACCGGAAATAGATTTCCTACTACTTACTTTTTCTGAATAAACATAGCATTAAAAAAGTTTTTTATAGAAATTGTTTAAAAAAATTTCATAAAAATAGATTATTTTTATTATTCAAAATCAAATCAATAGAATATAAACAATTCAATTATATTATATTGAATATTCAATAATATTGTACATTCAATTATATTATTATATTCAATTATATTTTATATTTAATATATTATATTATCTATATTATTTATATTTAGAATATTTAATATTGAAATTTAATATTGAAATCTTTTAAAATTGAAAGAAAAATTAAAAGATAAATAAAAATGAGATTAATAATAAAAATGAATAAAAATGAGATAAAAAAGTAATAGAATCCGATTAAAACAAATTAATTAAGAAATAATAAAAAATAAAGAGAATTAAGTATTCTCAATACTATCTACTGCGAATTTAGCCCCAGTTCTAACAAAACCACTTTCATCATCTAAAAGATTTTTTAGAGGTTCAATTGCACGTTTATCGCCAATTTTTCCTAGTGCCCAAGCAGCTGCACCTCTAACTCTCCAATCATCATCATCTAAAATATTAATCAATGGTTCAACTGCATTATCACCCATTCGACTTAATGCAGTAGAAGCTTCTCTTCTTACAAGCTTATTATTATCTCTCAAAGTAGCTATTAAAGGATCAATTGCTTTTTCATCACCAATTACACCTAATAATCTTGCAGAAAATTCTTTTACATTTTTAGTAGTGCCTTTCGTAGATAAAACTTCTATTAATGGTTCAAGAGATTCTTCAGACCTGATTTCTAGAAGACCAAAAGCTTCTTCTTGAACAAACTCATCATCATCATTTAAATCTTGAATAAGTTCTTGTATTGATTTTTCCATACTAATAACTCCTTATCTAAATTTTTTTAATATCTATATATTTCTTAATATATTATATACTTAAATGTAATATATATACTTTCATAATGTACGAACAGTTTTATATAATTAAAATTATAAAATTAAAAGTTAATTTAAATGAAAATTATTAAAAATACATTTAATTATTTTAATAAATTTATAATTCTAATAATTAATGGCACGAACTATTAGCAATATATTATGAATACTATTATTTTAATAAGATAAATAATTAACTATTAAGATTTAGACATATCAATAGTTAATTGTAATTAATCTTAAATACAAATAAAAGTACTATTATATAATATAATTATCAAATTAATATAATTAATAAATTTAATTAATATAATTAATTTATAAATTTATAAAATTAATAAAATTAAATTTTAATAAAAATGGGAAATTTTAATAAAAATGGGATAAAATCATGAAAAAGATAGCTACAATTGGTGGAGATGGAGTAGGAAAAGAAGTTATGGAAGCAGGGTTGACCATACTCGAATCATTAGATTTAAATTTTGATTATATAGAAGCTCATGCAGGAGATGAATATTTTCAAAAGACAGGATTAACAATTCCTGAAGAAACTGTAAAAATTGCAAAAAACAGTTCAGCTACACTATTTGGAGCTATTACATCAACTCATGGAGAAAAAAGTCCAATAATTACTTTAAGAAAAGAACTTGATGTATTCGCTAATTTACGTCCAGTAAAGTCATTTGAAGGAGTTAATTCCCTATTCCAAAATCTTGACTTTCTAATTGTTAGAGAAAACACCGAAGGATTATATTCTCAAATAGAATCCCTAGAAGAAAAAAAAGAGAAAGAAAAATTTAAAACTATTAAATCAATAGCTACTAGAGTAATAACTAAAAGAGCTAGTGAAAAAATTTGTAATTATGCATTTAAAAAAGCTATTGAGGAAGATAGAAAAAGAGTTACATGTGTCCATAAAGCAAATGTATTAAAAAAAACCGATGGAATATTTAAAGAAGCTTTTTATAATATAGCTAAAGATTACTCCAAAATTAATCAAAATATAGTTGTCAATGATTATTACATAGATGCAACAGCAATGTATCTTATTACAAAACCTCAAGAATTTGGAATTATTGTTACAAGTAATTTATATGGAGATATTATTTCTGATGAAGCAGCAGGTCTAGTTGGAGGCCTTGGACTTTCACCTTCAGCTAATGTAGGAGATAATAATGGATTATTTGAACCAGTCCATGGCTCTGGTCCTGATATAGCTGGACAAAATATAGCTAATCCCATAGCTATGATTTTATCAATAGCTATGATGTTAGACTTTTTAAAAGAAAAGTATTACGGTGATCAAATTAGATTAGCTGTTGAAAATGTTTTGAAAACTAAAAAAGTAGCTACTCCCGATTTAGGAGGAAATTCTAAAACAATGGATATGGCTGATGCTATTAAAAATGAATTAAAACAATTAATTTGATTTATTTTTATAATTATCATTAAAAATAAGCTTTTATAGCAAGAATCTAACTGATTTTAATCCTTGAATTATACTATATATTATAATTATTATTTTAAAAATAAAAACATAAGTTGATTCATAAACCTATTTAATTAATAAATAAATATAATCAACTTACTTAAATTAAATTTTTATATTTTTTACTATTTTTTTCTTCTATAAGCTAATAGACTAAAGATAGCTAACACAAACAATACAAATATAGGCATTCCTGTTTTTTTCATAGCAGCATTAGATACTGGATTATCACTAGATTTATTACCATTAACTGATACTGTAAATTCTGTAGATTCTACAGCATCATTGAAGTTGCTACCTCCACTAACTTTTACAGTTATAATGTTTTTACCATTTTTGAGCTTATTTGCAGGTATAGTTATAGATGCAATACCATTTTTATCAGTAGTTTTACTACCTACACTTTTACCATTTAAAATAAAATCAACTGGGAAATCAGCTAAAGGATCACCATCTTCATTAGTGACATTAGCTACAATAGTAACAGATCCATCAGAATTCTCAATAACAGTAATAAATACATTAATATTACCTTTTTTTACGTTGAAATGAGTACTATTTTCAAATCCATTATAATCATTGTTTCCTGTCCAAAATACAGAAACATTAACATTTCCAGTGCGTGTTGGTTTATAAGCTAAATACCAACGACCATTACTATCAGTTGTCACATTATGTGTAACTCCATCAACAGTAACAGTAATTACAATATTAGCTAAAGGATTACCATCATTATCAGTAGCTATACCAATAATATCAACTGTCTTACTAGTACTAGCATTATCTGGAACAACAATAGTTGAACTAGTATTACCTTTAGAAGCATTAAACTCTAAAGAAACATACTGTTCATCTAACAAATCATCAATAGTTTGTATTCCTCCACTTGGAATAGTGAATTGATGAACAAATAGATCATCAGTAGTAGTATTATAGCTTTCACCATTAAAAAGTCCAGTGATGACAAAGTAAGGTAAGTTTTCAACACCAACATTAGTTAATGTAGTATTTAAAACTAGCAAAGCAAAATTAACTTTATCTCCATGATGAACATTAGCTAAACTAGTGAGGTTAGTGATATTTAAGATATAATGATTATTAATATTAAAATTAATAATTTTACTACTAATATCGTTTATTCCCCACCAATTATAATCAAAATTACTACCAGCATCAGTAGTTGTAAAATCTAAACCAACACTAGCAATTATACGATTATAATTAACAGTCAGATTAACAGAACTAGGACTATACTCTACAAATCCAATACCTTTGTTAACAGCAAAAATAGTATTACCTTTAACAAGAATATCACTCAAAACAGTACCACCTAAGACAAAATACAAACCAACATCATCACTTTTAAAAGTATTATTCAACAAAGACAAACCACTAAACTGATCATAAGAATAAAAATACATAGCATAACTAATGCCAGTAATATTGTTCCCAATAAAATTCAAAATGGTGTTGTTGCTGTATGCATACAACTCAACACCAGACCCTGAAGTTCCTGTGATGTTGTTGCTGGTAAGAGTTACGGTGTTGTTGCTGCCGTATACAGACAAATCAACACCAGCAACTGTTCCTGTGATGTTGTTGCTGGTGAGAGTTATAGTATTGTTACTGCTGTCCGCATACAGATAAACACCATCCCCTGAGGTTCCTGTGATATTATTGTTGGTGAAAGTTATAGTATTGTTACTGCTGTATGTAGACAGAGAAACACCACCCCCCGAGGTTCCTGTGATATTATTGTTGGTGAAAGTTATAGTATTGTTGCTGTTGGATGTATCCATATAAACACCATCCCCTGAGGTTCCTGTGATATTATTATTGGTGAGACTTATGGTATTGTTACTGCTGTGTGCAGACAAATCAACACCAGCCCCAGTTCCTGTGATGTTGTTGCTGGTGAGAGTTATAGTATTGTTACTGCTGTATGCAGACAAATAAACACCAGCCCCTGTTGCTATGATGTTGTTGCTGGTGAGAGTTATAGTATTATTGCTACTGCCCACATAAAGATAAACACCATCCCCTGAGGTTCCTGTGATATTGTTGCTGGTGAAAGTTATAGTATTGTTACTGCTGTATGCAGACAGAGAAACACCAAACCCAGAGGTTCCTGTGATGTTATTGTTGGTGAAAGTTATAGTATTGTTGCTGTTGGATGTATCCATATAAACACCATCCCTGAGTTTCCTGTGATGTTGTTGTTTTCAAAAAATAGTGAATTATCACAGTATGCGACATTAAAACCCATACCATAAGAATTAGTTGGATTATTAGCTGTGATATTATTATTTTTTACCAAAATACCAACAGTAGAACCACTATTAGCATTCACATAAACAGCACCATAAGTACTGCTACTAACAGAAGAAATTATAGTATTATTCTCTAGCGATATACCAGATAAGTCACCACTACCATCGATATTAATACTACTATCAATAGTAGTAATATTATTGCCTATGACTGATAAACCACCAGTATTTGAGTATATAGCTGTCTGATAGCCACTGATATTCAAATTAAGAATCTGTACATTCCTAGCTGTGATATTAAAAAGAGTACCTCCAGTATTACTTTTTATATTCACTTGGCCATTGGATTTTATATTAACTTTCCTTGAAACATTCAAATTATAAAGAGTATCAATATAATCGCCTTCCTCAAGAACAATATCATCATCTCCTGAACCAGTATTTATGAAATTCTGAATATCAGAAGAACTAGAACTACTATTAAAACTCGCAGCACTAACACTAGAAACAATTGCAAAAAAACAAACAAAAAATATTACAAATGCTACAAACTTCAAATGAGGATTAGAAAACACATGAATATCTTTAGCTTCAGAATTATCAGCTATCCCAATATTTTCTACCATAAATATATCTCCAAGACCTAAAAATATTAGGTCACATCATATATGTATGTACAATACTCTTTTTTTAATCAAAAAAAAAGATAGAAAATCTATACAATTTTTATTAAATCCAAAAAAGCATTGAATTTGCTCCCCACCCCCCAAAGCATACAGAAAAAATAACAGTGACAATTAGTAAAGTAGCAAAACTATTATACTAAAATTCATATTTATCTAACATACTGAGAACAAAAATAATTTATGAAAACTTATATAAATACTTTTGCCTATCGTTCATTCAATAAAAAAACAAAAAAAGAAATATAAAATAGAAAACAGAAAAATAACAAATAATAAAAAATGGATAATTAAATATTAAAAAACTAAAAAAGAAAAGTAAAGAATAAAAATAATTTTATAAAAATAAATCTATAAAAGGATTTTTTAAGAAAAAATAGTATTTTAAAAAATGATTAAAAAATTTAAAAATGAATTAAAATAAGTGAATTTAGAAAAAAGGATTAAAAAAGAGTAAATAATAGATTAAGAAAATGATAATAAATAAAAAAGGAAAGAAACAAACATCTAAGAAATTATTTAGTAATCATTGTTCCAATACCACTAGTAGTGAAAATCTCAAGAAGTAGAGAGTGTTTCACTCTACCATCAATTATATGTACTGATTTTACTCCTCCTTCAATAGCTTTAACACAAGTTTCTATTTTAGGAATCATTCCACCACTAATAGTTCCATTTTTGATAAGTTCCTCAACTTCATCAATTTTTATCTTTTTTATTAAACTACTAGGATCATTTGGATCTTTAAGAACACCTGGAACATCAGTCAGAATAATTAATTTTTCAGAATCTAATTTAGCAGCTACTTCACCAGCTACTGTATCAGCATTGAGATTTAAGGTATCCCCATTATCATCAACACCAATAGGAGAAATAACAGGAATATAATCATTTTCAGTGAACATTTGAACAATTTCAGTATTTAAAGAATCAATTTGACCAACTAAACCCAAATCAACAATATGTTCTTCTCCAGTTTCTTCATCCTTTATGGTATGTGGAGCTTTTTTTGAAGCTACAATTAATTGGCTATCTTTTCCAGAAACACCTGTAGCTTTTCCACCATGAAAACCAATTTTAGAAACAATATCTGTACTAATTTTACCAACTAAAACCATAGTTACTATATCCATTGTTTCTTCATCAGTAACACGAAGACCTTTTATGAATTTAGGTTCTTTACCCATTTTATTCATAGAACGAGTAATTTCAGGACCTCCACCATGAACTACAATAGGTTCCATACCTACATATTTAAGTAAAACCGTATCACGGGCTGTAGAATTCATAGCTTCTTCATCAATCATAGCATGTCCACCATACTTTATCATGATTTTTTTATGATGAAATTTCTTTATATAAGGCAATGCCTCAATCAAAATATTTACTGTTTCCATATACAATCACTTAACTATTAATTGCTTTTATACAATCAGATTCCCATATAATACTTAACTAACTATTCTTATACAATCAGATTTCCATATAATTACTTAACTATTAATTATTTTTATACAATCAGATTTCCATATAATTACTTAATACTAAATTGTTTCAATAACTCAATTAATAATAACTATTTCAACTAAATATTATTTTATTATTGATACTCTATTTAATATTGATATTTTATTTAATAAAAATATTATTAAAATATATTAATATTTATATTAATTTTTATATTAATTTTAAAATTTTAAAATATATTAATTGAAGGGTTTTTCTTATCTAAATCTTCTGTAGATACTTCTTCATGAGTTTTAAATATATTTTTTATATCATTAACTAATAAATCAGCCATATCTCTTGTAAAATTCTCTTTAATAACAATTCTCAAAACTGCAGTTTTTTGAGAATTATGCGGGAGAGTATAAGCTGGAACTAACCATCCTCGTCCCCTAAGCTTTCTTGATATTTCAAATACATCTAAATTCCCTAAAGCATCAATTTTTTCTACTTTATCAGTTAATTTAATAGCTAAAATTGGAAGTGATAATTCTTCATCCAATAGCTTAAAGTAACCTGTATTTTCAAGAGTTTCCGCAAGATAAGTAGTAGTTTCCATAAGATTATTCATAATATTTGAATATCCTTCCTTACCAAGACGTAAAAGATTGTAATATTGAGCTATTATCATACTACTTCCTTTTGAGAAATTAAGATTAAAAGTTGGAATTATACCTCCAAGATAATTAACTTCAAAAACTAAATCATCTGAAAGGAATTTTTTGTCTTTAAAAATCAACCAACCTACTCCAGGATAAACAAGACCATATTTATGGCCAGAAACATTAATAGATCTTACATGAGACAATCTAAAATCCCATTCAAAGTCAGGATCCAAAAATGGGATAACAAATGCACCACTTGCACCATCTACATGAATAGGGATATCCCATCCTTTTTCATCTTTAACATCTTCCAAAAGGTCATTAATTTCTTGAATTTGATCTATTTGTCCTGTGAAAGTAGTCCCAAGAACAACTCCTACAGCTATAGTATTTTCATCAATATGTTCCTTTACATTGTCTGCAGTTAAAGTATATTCATTTTCTTCCATTGGAACCATACGAAGTTCAACATCAAAGTATTTTGCAAACTTCTCCCATACAACATGAACATCAGCACCCATTACTATATTTGGTTTAGAACAATCTGCACATTTAGCTTTTCTATTTTCTCTCCAAGTCCATTTATGTGCAAGGATTCCTAGCATTATAGCTTCAGAAGAACCAATAGTACTTGTTCCTACAAATTCACAATTATGTGGAGCATTAAAAAGACGTGCTAGCATGTTTATTACCCTATTTTGTATGATTTGTGTTTGAGGATATTCATCATTATCTACAAAATTTTTTCCATTGGTTTGAGAAATCAACATATCTGCTTCATCTTCCATCCAAGTAGTTACAAAACTTGCAAGATTTAAATTCGGATTTCCATCTAGATTTAACTCATCACTAATTAGTTGATAAGCTGCTTTAGAAGGCATACCCTCTTCTGGAATTTCAAACTTAGGAATAGGTTCAGAAACATATCTACTTCCATATATAGAAGTATTCTTCCCCTTTTTTTTCAGTTCTTTTAGACTCACTTTATTAGAAAGCATATTTGTTTCTCCTAATTTTAGTTTATAAAAACATTCAATTAATTTATAAAAAATTATTCT
The DNA here is from genome assembly GCF_020148105.1 of Methanobrevibacter sp. TMH8. Taxonomy (NCBI): domain Archaea; kingdom Methanobacteriati; phylum Methanobacteriota; class Methanobacteria; order Methanobacteriales; family Methanobacteriaceae; genus Methanobrevibacter; species Methanobrevibacter sp. TMH8. The sequence goes on along the minus strand of NZ_JAHLZE010000020.1, from coordinate 69,483 downwards.
AAATTTAATTAATCTAATTTTTAATAATAATAAGAATAACAAGAATATATCCTTAAATATATATCTTTAAGAATATATCTTTAATTAGATACCCTTATAAATAAAAATACATTTTCAAGTAGTATATTCTGCATTAATTTTAACATAATCATAAGTTAAATCACAACCATATGCTGTAGCATCATTTTTTCCTTTGTTTAAATCAATGAATATCTTAATTTCCTCATTTTGCATTAATTTTTCAGCATTTTTAAGATTATCAGTTCCTTCAAAAGCGAGAGGTTCTCCATCAAGAACTAAATAAACAAAATCTTTTTTAGCAGCTATAGCTATTGTAACATTATTTGGATCCATAGAAGCTCCTGAATATCCAAGTGCTGAAACAATTCTACCCCAATTAGGATCTCCCCCAAAAACAGCTGTTTTAACAAGAGAGGATTCAATAACAGATTTAGAAGCAATTTGAGCATCATATTTTGTTTTTGCCCCATTAACTTCTACTTCTATAAATTTTGTAGCTCCTTCTCCATCTTTTGCCATTTGTTTAGCTAAATCTTTACAAAGAACATTCAAACCTTCTTGAAAATTTTTATCAATATAGCTATCAGAATCAGATATAGATCCATTAGAAGAACTTTGAATTATCTTATTTTTAGATTTGCCATTAGCAAAAAGAAGAACAGTATCATTTGTACTTTCATCACCATCAACAACAACCATATTAAAGCTATCATCCACAGATTGTTTTAAAGCTTTTTTTAATGTTTTTTGATCAGCTTCTGCATCAGTAGCTATAAAACATAACATAGTCCCCATATTAGGAGCAATCATACCAGTACCTTTACAAATCCCACCAATATTTACTTTTTTTCCATTTTCTAAAGTAACTTCAACAGCAGATTCCTTATAAACAGTATCAGTTGTCATTATAGCTTTTGCACCATCAATTGAAGCATTATTTGAATTTTCAAGTTTTTCACTAGCTCTATTGATTAGATCTTCAATAATATCCATTGGCATTTTTCTACCAATAACTCCAGTAGAAGCTGTAGCTATTTCATTTTCATCAATATCTATGGATTTTGAAACATTTTTAACAATATTTTCACAGTCCCAAATTCCTTGATTACCAGTGAAACAATTAGCATTTCCACTATTAGCTACAATTGCTGATAATTTCCCATCCTCTATTATTTTCTTAGTGTAATCAACTGGTACTGCAGTAACTTTATTTGATGTAAAAACTCCAGCAACATCACTTTCTGGAGATGATATTAAACATATACCATATTTTCCATTACGAACACCTGCAACTTTTACATCTGAAACAGCACAGATTCCTCCACTAATTGCTTTGATTTTATTTTGAAAACCTCTCGATATATCATCTTTAATTATCATTACATCACTGACTTAAATAATTTTAATAAATAATTTTAAATTAATAAATTAATTAATAATTTTAATTTAATAAATTTAATAAATTTCTATAATTTTTAAATTCTAATTCTAAATTCTCAAAGTTAATATCTAAATTTAATATCTAATATCTTTAAATTCTATAATTTTTAAATTTTAAATTCTAAATTCTCGAATTTAATACTTATAATGATAATATTATGTATCTAATGATTTTTATACTTTTATAATTAAAAAATTGGAATTGTGAAAATTGAAAATAAAATTGAATAACTAAAAGTAAAAACTGAAAATAAAACTGAAACTAAAAATTGAAAATAAAATTGAATAACTAAAAGTAAAAACTGAAAATAAAATTGAATAAAACTAAAAGTAAAAGTTAAAATCTTAAAATAAATAAAAAGTTGAATTAACTAGTAAAAAATTAATAAAATTTAGGAAAGCTAATAACTAAAAAATGAGTTAATAAATTAATAAATAATTAACAATAACATGCTGGAGGGAAATTAGCTAGTTATTAGCTACTAAAATTAAAAATTAATAATAATAATAATAATAATAGGTTAAGATAACTAATTATTAGTTGCAGGGTTAGCTCTATTTAATCACTGTATAACTTAACCTATTAATGATATTAATCTATATTATAAATTTAACATAATAATGTTTTTATAAATTTAGTCTATAGCTATACTTTTATTTTGATCGGATTTTTTCTTTAAATCTTCTTGAGAATAATAAACACCTGATGAAGAGTCCTCAGAGCTATTATTATCTGAATATTCATTATATGAATTTACATCCATACCATAATTAGGATTATCCTGACTCATATTATGAGTAACATCAACTGTAGTATTAACAGGATGATGAGTCTCTGATGAATTCAAATCATCTCCAGACATACCTACTGTTATACCAATACCAGAACCTAATCCAAAAGCTATTAACGTGATTATCAAAGCTATTACTATTTTTCCATCATTGTTTCTAGAACTCATATTTTCCTCCATTATATAAGTTATAAACCATTGAATCACACCAATGGAATTGAATAAACATGAAAGATTTAAACCCTTAAATAAATCTTAATGCTTATTTATTTAATAAAACATTGAAATCCGCCTATTTTTAACAATCCACGAATCCATCCTCATTTATGAATATCATGAACCTAAATTTTGTTTATTTATTTTTTAAAACTTAATTATTGATATTAATCTGCCAATCATACCAATAAAGAGTTTTAAATGATTAAATCATATAATGAATCAATTATGAATAAATAAGTAAATAATTAATAGATAAAATCTTTTTTTAACAATTTACTTATTTTCATCAGTTCAAATTAGCTTTATCCACGAATTTGATTATGAATTAATAAATTTCTTTATAAATTCATCGATAATTCATTATACCAATAAATCAATTTATGAATTTGAGTAAAAAATCATGATTGTACATTTGTTTAATGAATCAAAGACAACATGATTGCAGAGTTGACATCACTATTTATAAAAACATTAAGCAACATGTTGCTTTATAAAAGAACATGTTACTTAACATCAACAATGCAATTAAACTATATATTATTACCTATATATATACTTTATCGTGTGTGTATGTGTGTACACATAAGCGTAATAATCCCTTTAAATTTTGAAGTAAAAATTTTATAAAATTTTAAAAAAATAATTAATAATTAATTAATAAATAATTTAATAATATTAATTATAATTACTAATAAAATAATATAAAGCTTTAATTTAGATTAAATAGATGATTAATTGAATTAAATGAATATAATAAAATTTTAATTGATTATTATTAAAATTAACTTATTTTTTTATTAAATGAAATTTATTTTTAATATTAAAATAATTTTAAGAAAATAATATTATAAATTATTGTAATTAAAAAAGATATTATTATTGAAATTCTTAATTAAGTTATTTATATATCTAATAGATTAGAATTAATTCTATTATAGAATTTAATTAAATTATTAAATAGTTTTTTAGATTTTAATCTATTTTAAGATAAAACTAATGATTAAAATAAAAATGTTTTATAAACTCTTTGTGTTAAAGATTATGTATATGTGTAATTACACACATACACACAAATTAGTTTATATAAGTAAATATACATTTCTATAAATTTTATATGTAAAAAAATAAAAGTATAAGTAAATAAATATTGGTTGAAATAAACCAAAAAGAATATATATAAATTAAAATAATGTAGATATAATGGTAAATAAAGATGAAGTTGACAGAATCTGGAAATTATCAGAAAAGTCAAGAATGAATATATCACTTCCAAAAGATTTAGCCAATTGGTTAGACGAAAATGCAGCTACCAACTGGAGATTAGATAAAGGTGCTAGATCTAAAGAAGTAACTAAGATTCTTCTCGAAGCTAAAAGAAGAAGTGAAGAACAATTATAGTTTACTATCTACTTTTAAAAGTATCTTCCTCTAAAAAAGTAAAGCTTAAAAATATCAACACAGAAACCTCATCATTAACATTATCAAATTTTTAACGGAAACTGTGAAATTTTGCCAGTATTTTCTCTATTTTTAATTAATCATTATTTAAATATTTTAAATCTAATTTAATTAGTTTATACTAATTATCCTATATCTTATTATATATTTTTCTATTTTATAATATATTTATAATATATTTTTAATATTTTTGATATATTTTTGATATAATTAATATTTTTTAAAATACATATTTCATCATTAGAATTTTATTAAATTAAATAATATAATAAAAAAATAATAAAAAAATTTTCTCGTGAAATAAAATCAAAAATGAAAATTAAAAGAAAAATGATAAGAAAAATAAAAAATAAGAAAATAAATAAACTAAGATAATTTTATATAATAAATATTCATTTAAGAAACAAATATTAAATATGATTATTCAATATTTAAATTCAAGTGATTATAGCATTCATCTAATGCATTATCTATTTTTGAATCAATAACAATCACCTTAATGCCTTTTTTTCTAAGTTCAATATGAGGTTCTTTCCCAATTTTTTTACATAGTAATGCTTTACAATCGTATAATAAATCAATTGACGCCCTCCATCTTTCAGAATGATCTTCTAATGGAAGTTCTACTTTTTTTCTTAATTCTAAAAATTCTTTTCCAATGATGTTAAAAATAAAAAATTGATTAGCATCTCCAAAATGAAGATCTATATTTTTTCCATCAGTAGATGCAACAGCTACCTTCATAATATCTCCTTCTTTTTTAAATAATAAATTTACAAACTGTATTAATATTATTACATAAAAATAAATAAAATATAATAAAATTTAATAAAATGTAATAATTGTAATAAGATATAATAAAATGTAATAGATATAATCGGATATGATTGAGTATAATAAGATATAATTAAATATAATTAGATATAATTGATATAATTTGCTTAATCAACTATTATAACTAATTTCATCCCGAGTTTCACAAGATTCTATATCACTATGATTGAAATAAACCTCATCCTCATTAATTAGCTTATATCCTTCACTATCATAATAATGATCTATCATCATATTAGTTAAATCATCAACAAACTTTATTCCACCATTATAACACATTATAGATATTCTTTGAGTTCCAACTCTGTCAAAAATTGGGAAACCTATCCTAAATAGTGGAATATTCAATTTATCAGCTATTGATGCCCCATAAGCATTTCCAATTAGAACATCGACTTTATGTTCATTTTTATGATCCTCTAAAAATTCTTCTAAATCGTAAAGGTCGCTATTGTTTAAAACTATTGGTTTATAGCTAATATCTTTTGAAAGAACTTTAACATCTTCCATGAATTTTTCACTTTCAACGCCAATGGAGAGTATTTCTGGAATCATACCCATTTCACTAACCATATAAGCTATTCCAATCACCATATCAGGATCACCGAAGATAGCTACTTTTTTACCATAATTATATGCATGAGAATCAACTAAAATATCACATAATCTTCCTCTATCCCGAATTATCTTCTCAGGAATAGCTATATCTGAAACATCAACAATTTTTCCTATAAATTCGTCAGTGTTTTTAATCCCAATAGGCAACTTGTCTCCAAATGATTTAACACCAAAATTATTTTCAAGATATTTTCCAGCTGAATCAACATGTTTTGATAAGGCAATTGTAGCTTTAGAATTAGGAGTATCTCTAATCTCCTCAATTGTAGTTCCAAATTCATGCAATTCTAATGTACTCTCATCTAATGGAGCATCAAGATTTAAAGAAGTATCAGTTAAAATAATACTCTCAACACCAAGATCATTCATTAAGTCTTTAACTTGATTAATGTCTCCAGGAGATAAATTTCCCATAATTAAATTTATTTTATCATTATCTACACCAACTCGAGCAAAATGTCTTACAAGCTCAAGAACAGCACTATCATATCCATCAATATGAGAACCTGCAAAACTTGGAGTTGAAACAGAAACCATCTCAGGTAGATTTAAACCAATATTTGCATCTTGAAATTTAGCTATTATCCCAGAAATATCATCTCCAATTGTTTCAGTTAAACAGCTACTCATTACACAAATAATATCTGGATTTTGCTTTTCTGAAATGTTTTTTAATCCTTTGAGTAAATTAGGTTCTCCACCATAGATAACTGTTTTTTCATTAAGAGAAGTTGAAGCTACTTCAATTGGCTCTCTAAAGTGCCTAATTAGCTGAAAACGCATGTAAGTAGCACAACCTTGAGAACCATGAATAAGCGGCATTGCATTTTTTAAACCCATAATAGCTTGTATAGCTCCCATTGGTTGACACATTTTAGTTGGATTTACAACAGCAAACTTTTTTTTCCTTATATATTCATTACTCTCATTATCTTCGATATTCTCAATAATTTTATTATTCTCATCATTTTCAATAATCTTATTATTCTTATCATTTTCAGTTTTTTTAGTATCTAGAAAATTTCCACAATAATTTATATCATTATTCATCAATTTAACTCCTGTTTAATAAATACTCGAATTTTATTCATTAAATCCTTTATTTACAACATTCCACACATTTGTAGAAACAGCCCCATCAACTTCCTTTGCAAATTCTAAAAATCCTTTAAATCCTGCAAAAGCAGATATTCTATCATGATTAAAATCACAAAATCCAATTCCCATTTTTAAAGCAATATATTTTTCTTTTGCTCCTGAAATGAGTAAATCTGGTTTAAATTTATCTAACAATCTCCTAAGTTCAGTAGAATTTGCATCATCAATAATTAAAGTTCCTTCATTTACAACATTTTTGATATTTTCATAATCTTCCTTTATTCCATTTTTTGTTCCAGACATTATAACTTTCATTCCAAGCTCTTCAAAAGCTCGAACTAATGACCATGCCTTATTTCCACCAACAAAAAGTCCAACAGTTTTACCAGTTAACCTTTCTCTATAAGGATATAATTTTTCATCAAGTGACTCTAATCCATTCTCAATTAAGATATTAGCTTTATTTTTCATCTCTTCATTGCCAAAAAACTCTACAATTTCAGTTATAGAACTTATTGTACTTTGAATCCCAAAAAAATTAACTTTAATAGATGGAATTCCATATTTTTTCTCCATTTTTTTAGCTAAATAGTTTGAAGATTTTTGACATTGAACAATATTCAGTTTTGCTCTGTGAGATTTAGCTATATCCTCAACTTTAGAATCTCCAGTAATTGTACTTATAATATTCAAACCAAGATATTCAAGTAAAGGTTCTATCCCCCATAAATCACCAGCTACATTAAATTCACCGATAATATTAATATCATGAGGTGTTATCGATTTTGGATCTGGTTCTGATGTCCCGATAACATTGTCAATTAAAGCATCACAACCAATCCAATGACCTTTGGTTTTATTATGATCCTGGAAACCTTCTGATTGAACCGGTATAACACGAATTCCTGTAATTTTTTGAGCTTCTTTACATACACTAACTATATCATCACCAATAACTCCTGAAACACAGGTTGCATATACAAAAATAGCTCCAGGTTTGTGTAATCTGTTAAGTTCAATTATTGAGTCATACAACTTTCTTTCACCTCCAAAAACTATGTCTTTTTCTTTTAGGTCACTAGAACATCCTTGTTTGTATAATTTAGATCCTGAGGATTTACTTCCCCTAATATCCCAAGTACATGATGCACAACCAATTGGACCGTGAACAAGATGTATTGAATCAGTGATTGGCATAAGCACTATCCTTGCTCCCCCAAACACACAAGTTCTCTGAGTCACTGTTCCAGGAATCCCTGGAGTATCGCATTCTGGAAGAGATAATCCTCCACCTTTAATACACATATGACTTTGACGTTCATCAAATGTATCTATTATTTGTTCATTACAATCATTTTTTTCCATAAAACAAATATCTCCTAAAAATATTTCCTAACAATTTAATGATTATTTCATGATTATTTCATGAAAAAACAATGTATTTTTATAAATAACCTCAACAAATTTTTATCAAATTCTAATAATAATAAATAATTAATAATAAATAACAGCATATAATATCAAATAACAACTTGAACTAACTTATAATAGTATATAATAATATCCAATAGCATATAACTAATTTATAACTAATTTAAGCTAATATACAGGTAATATATATCTAATGTATAGCTAATTCATACAACTTATAACTAATTTATACAACTAAATATAATCCATGATTAAAATATTAAAAAATGAAAAATATAAAATAGAAAACAATGAAATTAGCTATTGTTGCAATTTCCAATGAGTAGGTTCATAATATTTCTCTAAAACTGCATTAGTTATCATTTCAGTTACACGTTTAGCTCCTCTATATCCTACAATTGGATGTGAATGATAGCCAACTCTATCATAAACAGGATAACCAAAACGAATGAGTGGAATCTTTGTTTCGTATGATAAGAATCTTCCATCAGAGTTACCAATCATTAATTCTATATCATTCTCTTTATCTTTAACATAAAGTTCAACTGCTCTCATATCTTGATCATTTAAAACATCAATTTCAGCTCCTGTTTCCTTAGCTATTTTAGCCATATCTTCTGGAAAAGTCGCTTCATCAGCCCCAGTACAAACCATTTTAGGAACCATACCCAATTCACCGACCAATCTTGCAAGACCAGTTACTTGATCAGGATCACCAAAAATTGCAACATTTCTATCAAACAAATATCTTGCTGCAACATCTGCCATCATATCAACAAGTAAACCTCGCTCATCAAGAACAGTTTCAGGAATTTCACAATCTGTGAGAGATTGAATATTTCTAAGAAACAAATCAGTATTCTTAAGTCCAATCGGAGGAGAATCTATGATAGCTGGAACATTATGAGTATTTTGAAGAGTTTCAGCTCCTGATTTAGCATATTTACAGATAGCTATTGAACCAGAAGCTTTTGAGCTATCTCTAATTTCTTCAACAGTTACTCCACCTTTTGCGAAAAATGGAGAATTTTGTTTATCTGGCCTTATTGGAGCATCAAATGCGTCTGAAATATCTGTAAGCATTGTATAGCCAATACCAACTGAATTCATAATATGTTTTAGCTCTTTAACATCTCCAGGATTAAGTAACCCTGGAATAAGATTAATTTTTCCATTTTCTTCATCATTTGGTTTTGTAACATTTTGAATAAGTGAGTTAACAGCTACATTATATCCAGTATAATGAGTTCCCACAAAACTTGGAGTTGGGATTGGAATAACTTCTATCTCATCAATTCCATGATAGTTATCCTCTGTTCCTTTTTCTTTCTCTTCTTCAACCATTTCTTTAAGTTCTCTTTTAGTAGTATCTACAAAACCAAAAACATCATCACCAATAATCTCACTTGAACAAGTAGTAATTGCTCCAATAAGATTTGGTTTAAGTCTTAAAGCTATATTTTTAATCCCCATATTAATGTTTTTTCTTCCACCGAAGACAGCTGCAGCTTCGTGAAGTGATGAAACCGCAATTTCAATAGGTTCTCTGAAATGGCGAGCTAGATGATATCTTACAAAACTTGAACAACCTTGAGAACCATGAACCATTGGTATTCCTTTTTCAACACCTAAAACAGCATACATAGCTCCAAGAGGTTGACAAGTTTTAAGAGGGTTGACAATTAAACTTCTCTCCCTTGGAATAACATTTACAGAACTCATTTACCTACCTCCAATCCACTATCTCCAAATTCAGCTTCTTTTTCTAAATCAACTTCTTTAATATCTTCCTTAATATTTTCTTTAATATTTTCTTTATTTTTCTCAGATTCATTAAACCCTTCAAATTCTAACATATTCCATACAGGATTATAGATATTTGCATACAAATCTTTAGCTAAGTTTAAAAATCCTTCAAATCCGATATAAGGACCATTTTCATATGAATGTATCATTATAGAAGGCACCCCATATTTATAAGCTAAATATTTCTCTTTTATACCAGCTAATATAATATCTGGTTTATCTAACTCTATCATTTCTTCAAGTTCCAATGAATTAGGATCATCTAAGATAGTCACTCCTTCTTTAACTCTTTCTTTCATTTTTTTATAACCTTCTTCATGTTCAAACTGAGATGCAACAGCTGTAACCTCCATTCCTAGTTCTTTTTCAAGAGGAATAGATAAATGCCAACTTTTCGGACCTCCAGAAAATATCCACACTTTTTTACCTTTTAATTTCTCTTTATAAAATTCCAAATCAGGAGCTACTTTATCTAAATGTTTTTTTATGACCTTTTCAGCTTCTTCTTCTAAACCAAAGTGTTTACCAATAAGTCTGAGGTTATCAGCACAATATTCAGTAGAAAAGAAGTCCACCTTAATATATGGAGTTCCATACTTTTCTTCGATGAGATCAGCTATGTAAGTTGCAGATCTTTGACATCTAACTAAATTTAGCTTTGCTTTATGCATAAAACATATCTCATCATGAGAAGAATCTCCTGTGAACCTTGATAAAACATTTACTCCCATTTCATTTAAATATTCCTCAATAAGCCATAAATCACCATCAATATTATATTCTCCAATTAAATTAACATCAAAGTCTGTTTCTTTTGGAGGTTCTTTTGTTCCAACCATTAAATCAAACATTGTGTCATTTGTTATATGATGTCCTTTTGATTGAGAAGGTCCTGCAAATCCAGGAGTGTTAAATGCAATAACATCAATCCCTAGCTCATCGGTCAATTCTTTTGCAACAGCATCCATGTCATCACCAATCAAACCAGTTGTACAGGTAGCATGACAATAGATAGCTGTTGCAAATGGAAATTCTTTATATGCATCTATAACAGCTTGTTTTAGCTTTTTCATTCCTCCAAAAACAACATCAGACTCTTTTAAATCTGTACCACAGATATATTTTAAATTAAAGCTTTCTATTGGAAATTCACTTCCATCAGGTAGCTTTGGTTGTGATGGATATCTCTTAGCTCCTCCCCCATAAGTTGTACAACCAACTGGAGAGTGGACTACATGGACAACATCTTTTATAGCTCCAGTTATAACTCCTTTTGAGCCTGCATAAACACAACCTCTCTCAGTCATACAGCCAGGTATTGTACTTTTATTGCAGTCAATTTCATTATCTTCATCAGAACAATGTTTTACATAAACATGTTTTTCTCTCTCAGGTATCTCTTTATCAACTTTAAATAGTTTATGTGGCATTAAAAATCTCCTAATCTCATAATACTTCCTAATACTTTATAATGATTCATAATAATTTCCATGATTAATTATGGTCTATTTAAAGTATTGCCTCTACACCTTCATCCTTGTTTCTTACTCTAATAGAATTGTCTATTGGACAAACAAAAATCTTACCATCACCATAAGCTCCAGTTGAATTAACCTTCATTATTGCTTCTACAACCAAATCAACATCTTCAGCAGGAATGACCAATGAAATCATCCTTTTTGGGACATATCTCATCTGATCATCATAGTGTCTCAATTCATCATTGTTTTTGACAATTACAACCTCATCTATAAATGATTTTTGTTTACCTCTACCTACAGCACTAATAGCTGTTAAAGAAGGATAACCTAATGCATCTAAAACTTTTTTAGTTTTACCAATCATGGATGGTCTGATAATTGCTAATATCTCTTTCATATTATAACCCTTTCATATTATAACCTAAATCCTAATTAAATCATGATCAAATATTAATTAAATCCTAAATAAATCCTAACTAAATCCTAACTAAATCTTATAGAATCGAATTAATTTCATAAAAATCATATTTTGATTTTATATTCCCTTAGATCTTGTCCTCACAGTATAAACTTCTTCAACCGGACTTACAAATATTTTACCATCACCATAATTACCAGTGAAAGCTGATTCTGTTATTACATCTACAGCAGGATCAATAAACTCATCTTCTGTAACCAACATGATCATTCTCTTAGGCAACTCATCATAGTTAATATTGTTTTGATGAATTCCTTTTTGTTTACCTCTTCCTATAACATCTATTTTTGTAAACGCAACAAATCCGGCTTCATCTAATGCATCTACAACACGTTCTATCTTTTCAGGCCTCACTATGGCTCGAATCATTTTCATTATATAATACTCTCCTAATAAAATTAAACTTAAGAATTAATTATATTGTAACTCAAATCAATCCAAGATACCAAATTCAACTACTAATTCTTCTAATTCTTCCATAGATAATGGTTTAGGTATAACAAAGTTTTCATTTCCAATAATTTTTCCAGCAAGCTCAGAATATTCATTAGCTTGATTACAACCTTCATCAAAATCAACTACAGTTCTTTTATTAAACTCAGCTTTTTGAACTATATTATCTCTTGGAACAAAATGAATCATTTGAGTTCCTAATCTTTTACAAAATTCCTCCATCAAATCTAATTCACCATCAACATTACGACTATTACAAATAATTCCTCCAAGTCTTACTCCACTTTGATTTGCATATTTTACCATACCTTTACATAAATTATTTGCAGCATATAATGCCATCATCTCACCAGAAGCAACAACATAAATCTCTTCAGCTTTTCCATCACGAATTGGCATTGCAAAACCACCACATACAACATCTCCTAAAACATCAAAAAACACAAAATCAAGATTATCCTCATATACTTTTTGCATCTCCATTAGTGAAATAGCTGTTATAACACCTCTTCCAGCACATCCTACACCAGGTTCGGGACCTCCAGACTCAACACATTTTATTCCTTCAAATCCAGTTGACATTATATTATCAACAGTACAGGCCTCTTCACCTTCTTCTCTTAATGTATCCATCATAGTCTTTTGCATAGTTCCTCTAAGAATCATACGTGTACTATCTGCTTTTGGATCACATCCATGAATCATAACTTTCTGATCATGAAAATGTGCCATAGCTGCTGCGGTATTTTGAGTTGTAGTTGACTTTCCAATACCACCTTTTCCATAAATTGCTATCTTCCTAACCATTTTTTTCTTACCCTCTTTTATTAATCTTATTTAATTTTATTTAGCAAATATAGATACAAATATATTTAAATAGGTTTTATTTCAATTATGAAATTTAAATCCAATCATATTTATCCCAATTATATTTATTCCAATAACATAATCACAAAAATATAATTATTAAATATATTTGATAATATTTGATAGTAGGAAAACGGTTTCCGTATTCCTACTTAATTATATTAAAGTTCATTATATATAAGTTTTATGATAACAATTATCAGAAAAAATTGATTTTTTCTAAAAAAAATTATAAAATATAAAACGATTATTAAACAATATACATAAAAACAAGATTTATCTAATAAATATTAAACAATAATACTAAAAAAACTAAAAAAACTAAAATATTGTATAGAAAATATATAAAATCAAAAACAAAATAAATTAAAATTCAAAAAAAATAAAACAAAATAGTTTATTTTTATAATATTTTATATATTTTTATTAAATATTTAAAATCTATATGATACATATAAAATTATTTTTAATAGTTAAATTAATGAAATAAAAAAGAAAAAAGGAAAATAAAAATAGATATATAGAATAGAAAGCTAAAAATAATATAAATAATAAAAATAGTTAAAATAGTAAAAATTCTGCAAATATTAAAAATAATAAATGCTAAAAAAATTATAAAATAAATTAATGAATTAAATAAATTAAGAAGCTAAAGCATATATAGCTGCTAAAATTACCACTATAAAACTATATTCCCAGTATCCTAAAATAGTCATGAAGTAAACAGCTATGAATACTAAAATAAATATTCCAATTAATTTTGCTTTTTTGTTTAAGAATAAATTGAGAACAGTTCTAAAGAATTCTGAAGGAATATAATAAGCATAAAGACCATTAGCCATCTCAAAAATAACAAGAGATAATGGATTTGTAATTTTAATCTCATCAGCTAATTGAGCTCTTTCTCCTGCTTCTCTTCTGCTTTTTCCAATACCTGCCCTAATTTTAGCACCATTATTGAGAATATACCATGCAGTATCAAGACCTGCCCTAATAGCTAAATCTTTACTAGGGAAACGAGCAATAAGATCATCTCCACCTTCCCTATATCCTTCAATTTTACCATTACATTCAATTTCCATGAAATTTTTAACACCAGTCATTAATTCCACTAATTTATCTCGACCATAATCATCGATGAATTTAGTTGAATCGATTACATCAATGAATAAATAATTTTGAAGTTCTGGAGGAGTAGCTGTTGAACTTATAAAGTTAGAATCAAAAGTAAGAGCATATTCCCCACCAAGTTTGGTAAAACCTACTCCAGAATCATCTCCAACTTCTTTAGTAAGATTAATAGAACGTTCAATAGCCGCAGCACCTGTCATTCCAACAGCTGCACGAACATTTAAACCATAATCAAGACCAATACCAATCATTTTAATAGCTACTCTAATAGCATCATTTTTGGAAAGGAGTTTTGAAACAATTTCAGTTGAACTTTGTTCTATAATTTCCCCTTTTTCTTCAATAATAATTCTAGAGAACTGATTTATAATTTTACTAGAGTTAGAAAGTTCAACATATAGATAACGATCACTACCCATTATAATATTACTTACAAGAGCATATTCTTCTATCTTATTTTCAGCTGGTTTTAACTCATAAAAATTATGTTTTTCAGGGATATTTTCTGCACCAACATCTCTTAAAAGATTGTAAAAGATACTATCAGTAGTAATTTCAGCTTTTTCAATCTCCATGAGCATAGTTTGAGTATAGTTAAACATTTCAACATATTCAGTTTCTAAAGGAGTTGTTGGGTAATATTTAGTACCAATACTTATAATTTCATGTTTAGTTAAAAATTTAAATAAAGCTCTAGTTAATCCATTACCAGCCATTTTATTCCCTCCTTTTATAAATCTGAAATTTTTATGTTAATTAATAATAGATGTTAATAATATTTAGAAATTTTTATAAACCCTATTTTTATGCTAAAAATATAATTTATATAAATATTTTTTAATTAATTATATAAATTTATAAATTATTTTAAATATGTCAATTATTTTAAATATGTTAAATATATTAAATATATTAAATATGATAATTCATGAAAATATTTAGAAATATTTAATCTTATTATCATCTTATTTATATTCTTATATTTTATTCATCTTTTTTTCCATATTTTTCATTTTTATCAAGAAATGTTTCAAATTCACCAGGTTTTTCTAAAATAATATCTGGTTTAACAGCAACAAATGGAAATTTCCAAGATCCCATTCTTCCAGCTACAGTACTAGCTATATTTCTAGAATTTTTCTTAATAAATACTTCATCATGTTGATTAATCTTGATTTCTACATTGAAAGGTGCCTCTTCTTCAACTTCATCGGAATATAAGATATTCAATTCAAAACTTCCAGGCTTCATAAAAAGATCATTTCTAACAGCTATAAGAGGTCGTTTATTTAGCCTTAATCTATCAGCTATTGTAACAGAAATATTTCCTGCACTTTTTACAGCTTCTTTATAGTCTTTTGGATGAACTAAAACAAAAATAACATAAGGTGCAGAAGTTTCGACATTTTCAACCATATCCATTACTTTATCAAACATAGGTAATTTAGAAAACAATCCTTCAATTTTATTCCCAACCCCATCATGCTGAGATTTATCCATCCGAATAATAGATTCTTTAGCTATATTAAGTGGAGTAAACTCAATACCTTCCTTTCCTTTATAAATTTCCCAACGTTTACGCTCAATAGCAATTAAGATATCTTCACAAATATGTTGGAGAATATTCTTATCTTTTTTTGGTTTTTTAGATTCACCAATAACTATATCTTCGCCTTCAAAAGAAAAAGGCAGTCTTCTACTTTGAATATCTTTAAATTCATCATTAAATTCTCTAAACATGTCATTTGAAAGAATTTTTGCATTTTCTTCTTCAGATAATTCTAGTATAAAATGATCTGCATTATTTCCAGCTGGAACTTCTTCAATAGCTTCTTCTTCAACTAGATGATTATATTTCTCTTTATCATCAATCCCGTGTTTAAGTGAAGCATCAGCTATAATAACAAAGTCATCCCCCCTATCTTCTAAAGCTTTCACTGCAGAGAGAATATTACTCAATTTAGGAGGAGAATCATCTTCTTTTCCAAAGTGTGCTACATTAGATCCATCTATAACAACTTTCAAACTACCACCAGCTTAAATTAATCAATGATTAGATAATAATTAAATTAAATTAAATAGAATTTCAATAGAATTAATTTCCTATAATTTCTATGATAATAATATAAGAGTTAAACATATATTTAAATTTTACTACAAAATATCATAAAAAACAATAATTAAGTAGTTTTATAATGATTATTAATAAAATAAATAAAAAAATAGACAAAGAAATTAATAAAATAATTAAAATGATAATTTTAAAATAAAAATGAAAATTTAGTACAAATGATAGCAGCTGAAAAATAAAGCTGATAAAACTAATAAAAATAATAAAAGTAATAAAACTAATAAAATTAAAAAATAAAAAGTGAAAAAGTAATAAAAATAACAAAATAGATAAAATAGATAAAAACTAATTTCAAAGCTGATCTCTATTGAATTTACCTAAAAATATTTTTTCACCATTAATATGATTTAAAATAACATCAATATGATTATCAGATATATGATAAGTATTGTAAGAATTTTTATCATTACCACGTAATTTAATAGATGAAACAGAACCTGCATTTATGAACAAAGTGTTTTCCATTCTCCAAAGGTGAGGAACATGTTTATGGCCACAGATAACCATATTTACATCATGATTAATTAAACTTTGTAAAATATCTCCAGCATCAGATAAAACATTTCTCTCTCTTCCAGTTTTAGGAACAGGTATTACATGATGGTGCATGGCTACAATAGAAAAATTAGAATTGTTTAAAGATTTATCAAGCTCATTTTCCATCCATAATTGTTGGGGGCGACCTATATGGCCCTTGTCAACATCAGGACCGCTGCTATCAAGACCAACAACAGTTAAATTATCATCTTTAGTTAAAACCCAACTTCGTTCACCGATTAATTCTTCAAAAGTTTCATATCCAACATTTCGAGCATCGTGATTTCCTGGAACAGCGAATAATGGATAATTAATCATAGAAAGATATTCTGTAGCTTTATGAAATTCAGAATAATAACCATGATCAGTAATATCCCCTGTTACAATAACCATATCAGGTTCTAAAGCATTAACTTGATTAACAACTTCTAAATATACTTCATCATCAAAAGCATTGTTACTGACATGAAGATCAGATATATGAGCAATTACAGTCATTATTTCCTCATTTTTATTAATTATTTATAAATATAGTATAATATAATAAATACAGTATAAATATAGCTATAAATTATTTTTATATATAATGCAGTTATTTTTATAAATCATTTAGTCAAATTATTGACTTAACTTTAAAATAGCTTCAGCTAAATCTCCTTTAGTAGCAATAAGTGCTTCTTCAGCATCAGCTTTAGTGACTCCTGCTTGGTTTGCAACCATCTCAATATCTTCATCAGGAATCTCAATTTCTCCATTCAATTCTACTTCAACTGCATTTCCTGTAATTTGATAAGTTTCTTGACCCATAACATTCATAAGGTTTACTTCAGCATCAGGAATAACAAGTTCTTTATCTTCAAAACGAATAATAACTTCTTTTACTCCAGGAAGGTCTTTCATATCCATTCCCATTTTTTTCATCTGTCTTTCCATCTGCTTCATTTGTTTAGGACTCATACCAGGTATCATAGATAATTCCTCTTATAATTTCAATTTTAATTAAATCTTATTTAAATTTTTTAATTTTATTTATAATCATTAATATTATAAATATTATTTTTATTGTTAATAAAGTTTAATTATTATATTGTTATTATATTATTTTTTATTATTTTTTTATTAGAATCATTATTTTAAGGATAAAATATAATTAGCTTAATCTATTATTCTAATAAATTATTTTATTATTATTTATTGATAAAAAATAAATAAAAATTTAATAATTTTAATTATAACAATTATTCTCAAATTTAAAAATTAATTATTATAATAGTTTATTTTAAAAAAAGAGTGTGAAAATATTAAATCAACCTTCATTTAAACCATTGAATTTAATATTTTTCTGATTATCAATAGATATACTAATATATTGACCCATAAAGTAATCTGGTATACATATTAAAACAATTTCTATTGATTGGATAGTTATCCCAAAATCAATAGAAAGAGATTCAATATATAAACTTTCTAAAAATTTTTCTTCTGTAATAGGAAAATCAATCTTAGAACCATCTTCTATCATATAACATTCTTCATCAGAACATTTTAAAAGATGTGCAGAACTTACAGTGTGTTCAGCTAATTCAATAATATCATTATTAAGTAATTCATCTTCTATTTTGTTTTTATTATTTTCAATCCAGATAATTTCATTTTTAATAATATCAAAAAAATTATTTAAATTTTTTTCATTTTCATCTTGGAAATTGATAAAAAGATCTGCTTCTTTTTTCCAGATATTAATTTTAGTTTCAAACGAGGAACAAGATCCTTTAAAAAAATCATCTAATGTTAACAAAATACCCCTCCATTTTAAAAAAAAAATTATGTATTAATTTCATCTTCTAAATAATTTTTTCCAATGAATAAATTTATTTTTAGAGCTTCAAAATGATTTTTAATAATTTTATTATTTTCATCTAACTTATGAGCAATTTCATATTCTTTTAGAGCATCCTCATAGTTATCAATGTTAAAATAAGCATAACCTAATCTAAAATGCCATAAAGGATCTTTTCTACCCTTATCTTTTATAATTTCTAGTTCTTCAATAGCTGATTGGAATTTTTCAATACTATTATAAGCTTTTACTAAATAAGAGCTTGTTTCATAATCTCTTTGATCTTTAGGAATTTTTAAGATTTTGTCTATTATCTTATCAAATTCAGAATTCTCATACCAATAGCCTAATTTTCTCAATAGCTTTTCTTTCATAAGATTATTATTTTCTTTCATTATTTCTCCAAAATAATAGTGACAATAATCATAATTACTACTAGCAATAAAAAATTACCTATATTAACAGTAACAAAAAAGTTTTAATTGATTATTCATCTTTAACAACAACAAATTGCCAATTTACACCAAATCTATCTGTGAAAAAGACATATAAATCACTGAAAAATGTCTCACCTATATCCATATGTATAGTAGCTCCTTTTTTTAACCCTTCAAAGAAAGTTTTGACTTCTTCAGCAGTATTTACTCTTAAAGCAACAGACATCATATTTCCATGAACATATTGACCAGGAGTATCTGAAAAATTGAAATTTGTATCTCCAATAGTCATTTCCCCATGAAGCACCATATTTTTTTGATCTTCTGAAGTTGGAAAGTCAGAAGTATTTGGAATATCTGAATATCTCATAATTTCCATATTTTTCCCATTGAAAACTTTTTCATAAGTCTTCATAGCTTCTTCACAATTTCCAGCAAAATTTAAATACACTTCAACTTTCATAAGTTTAATCCCCTAATTCATATATATTAACAAATAATCGTATTTTTTTCTATTAATAATATTATCCATTATTAAATATACCTTTTCTTGTTTTTATAGCTTGGCCTGTATTAAAGTTCATTATTTCATTGTGATTTAATAAAGATTTTCCAAATGCTAATAGTTCATCTTCTTCATTAACAATTAATACTTCATCTTTGGACCTAATATTAATATCACAATCTATTACAAACTTGGAAAATACACTTTTACCTTCACGAGCAAAAGGTTCTGAATCTTTATTTACAACAACTCTGTTTTCAGGGAACGGTTGGGAATTATGTAGTCTAATAGCACCTTCTTTAGCTAATACAAAAAAAGAGTCAGAAGCTCTCATATTAGCAATTAGAGTTCCATTAGAATAAATATGGCGAATTTTTCCAGTTTTCTTACTTTTTTCTATGGTCAAATCACCTTCAAAAAGAGTTTCACCAACTCCATTGCCAAATTGATAATCAGCTATAGCTTTAATCTTTCTTTTATCGTCTTTTTTAAATTTTACTTCATTTGATTGAGGATGTATATTATAAAGACCAATATCCAAATCATTAATAACTTTAGAACTTATTAATGTTTGATCATAGTATTCTATAAATTCTGAAATAAAATTCTCAATAAATTCAATTGAATCAATATCTCTTATTTTAGGAGATTCATTTTGAGCTAATGGATATACTTCATCAATATCAAGAGGAATTAAACAAAATGGAACATCTAAAACCATGAAATCAGTGTTATCTAAATCTAACTCTCTTTCACTACCATAAGTATAAAATTCTCCAAATTTTGATTTATTAACATATTTAGAATATGGTTTCTTTGAATTTGGTAAAATTACTAAATCTCTTTTTTTATCCATATCTTTAAGATTATCCAAATGTCTTTTAACTTCAGCTCGTTTTAGTGATTCTGGACCTGTATAAAAGAATGCAGATTTCTTAATTCGAGGGTCATATACTTCCAAGTCATTACTATAATTTCCAAGCTGACGACAAGCATTTAAAAGCATTGGATGGACTCTGCATCGCTCTTCAACAAGTTCCATCAAGCTACCTTCGGCAATAGCTTGACGAACAATTCTTAATTCAGCGAAACTAACATTTAAGTTATGTTCAGCTATAAGTTTAGTCCTTTCTTCTTTTTTCATAGTTCTAAGATCATCAGGAGTGTAATTACAACAAACTTCACATGAACATGGCATTTCTTGTAAATTTTCAAGTTTATAAGTTCCACGAGTGGTTAAAAATCTATCATCTTCAGCATATAAAATATATGCCGCAGAATCAAATAAATCACACCCCATAGCAACTGCTAAAGCGAAAATCATTGGATGACCTGCCCCCATAAGATGACGAGGAACAGAATCTGGAAGATGAGATACAGAAGCCATAACAACATCAACAAGATCACAATATTTGTAATTTTCCATCAATGGTACTACAGCACCAATTGGATATAAATCAGCATTGAGTTTTGAAAGCTCATCTGCACAGAAAGATCTAAGATTAGGATAAGTGGATCCTTGAACAACAGAATTTAACAGCATTTCCATATTATTTGCTTCTTTATACTCAACTGCTTCTTTAGCTCTCTCTAAAGTTATAGCTAAATCTTCCTCAGTTTTTTCAATAGTTTCATAAGGAGGAGTCGGTATGTCAAGAGAAGTACCTATATCTGTTTTAATAGCTTCCTGGAATTCAATTACTTCTTTATTATTTATATCTACATCCCCATAAACTGAAAGTTGGAATGAACCAGAATCTGTCATAACAGGACCATCAAAATTTATTAAATTGTGAATACCAACATTTAAAGCTTTTTCTTTTAATTCTTCATCTTTATAAATCAAATATGCATTTGTAATAACAATTTCAGCCCCATGTTTTTTCACATCAATTTTTTGTTTTTTAGGATGAATAACAGGCATTAAAGCAGGAGTTTTGATAGTTCCATGTTTGGTTTTAAGTAAACCAACTCTCCCTCTATTATCTTTATGTTTAATTTCAAAAATGGTAATTCCTCCATTAGCATATATTTAAAAATATTACTTAAATTATATCTCAATATTCAATTCAATTTTTATATTATTTATAAAAATCTTTTTTATAAATTAAAAAATCTCTGATTCTTTCTTATTTTTAATATCAAATATATTTGTATTTTTAATTCCTTAATATATTTCTTAAATATCTTATATAATTTTTTACTGCATATATTATGAATAATAATATAAAAAATCTAAATATAAAAAATCTGATAAATTATTGTATGTTGTTTATTTAAGTATATTTTATAAATATTTAATTATAGCTACTCATTGAAAAACATTGATATTATTTATATTTTATTCAAAATTCTTGCTAGTTAAATAATGATATTTTCCTTAAGTGTATATAAATATTGTTGATGTCACTTTAAAAAAATTAATTATAATAGTAAAACTGAGCTTAAATAGTAAAATTGCTTTGAAATAGTAATATTTTTATGGTATATTAATGTCTTAAAAAATAATCAATATAAATAAAAAAAATAAAAAATAATGATAATATATAATATTCTAAATTATAATAATTAATTTAAAGTATTATCCTTAATAACATTTAATAATCTTTTATTCATTTCAATAATCCTATTTTTAGAATTGAATTTAATACTTGGTTCTTTATAATGATTTTCTTGAGGTTCAATAATATAATAAGCTTCTTTTGATTGTGAATCTGGAATATTTACCTTATTAAGATTCCTAAAAACTCTTCTTTTTAATTTTTCATCATCTATTTCTTTGCCTAAGAAAATCGGTGTTTGAACAGCAGATGAAATTCGAGTATAATGTCTTGCTTTACTTCTTTCATCCACCCTATGGTCTAAAATTTCTGATGATGTGTGATTTAAATTTTGATCCCTAAATGGTATTCCTGCATCAGATAATGCAATAGTTCGCTCATCCATAATAGGAATGTTTTTAGAAATATTTTTAATATCAATAGAAGCTATAGTTCCTCCTGATTTTCTACCAAAAATAGGACCTTCACCAATATAAAATCCAGCTTCAATAAAAGCAAAACGAACTCCTGCAGCTAATGTGTAAGTAGCTATTATTCCATCATCTTTAATTAAACGTTTTAACTCTTCGAAAAATTCAACTGTGCAAAGTTCAGGGGCCATAGCTGGAGAATAAGGATCTAAAAAAATAGCATCATATTTATTACTTGGTAAATTTTGAACAGTTTTACGAGCATCCTCACAGAAAATGTTAATATCAATGTTTTCAGGAATCTCAGTTTTTTCAATAGATAATTTTGCAAAATCCTCTTCAATTAACTTAGATTCAATAGCTTTTTTAATAATATCATGATTTTTAATAGGAGATGGGATAAGAAGCCCCATAGCTAAAGTTTCTATTGATATTTCAGCCAAATCAATTGAAAGTGAGGAATTTTTACCTTTATTCTTCAAAAACTCATCAATTATAGCTGAAGAGTTATAACCTAAACCACTACATATATCAAGTATAGCAATGTCTTTTGAATAGGAAAAATCTGTATCTTTTTGGATATTATTATTCAAAAAGTAGCTTTCTTTAAATGGTTTCACAAATTTTTCAAATGATTCAGTTATAGCTCCATTTGAGTTATGCATAGTTTCAACTTTACCACCAAAACTAGGAGAGTTAATAGTGTATGATTCATCTTCTGTTTGAATTATATAATCATGAAAAATTTTTGAAAGTTTCTGACGATGAATAGGGTCTGAACTTTCTTTTTCTTTAGATAAGTATTCTCTAATTATTTTATGAAATTTTTCAATAGAATCTGACTCAAAATCTAAATGATTATTCATAAATAGATATATCTTATTTAATTATATAAAAACATCACTCTATTTAATATAAAATTTTAAATTAAAAAAATTTAATTAAAATTTCTTATATTTTATTCGGTAATATTTATCTGTAAAAAAATAAAATGTTTTATCAATATGCTTTAAAATTTTATATGGTTTAGTATTTTTATTTAAAGCATAAAAGATGTCATATTTTTCTTTTAAAGTGATATAATTTTTAATTTTTTTATCAAATAAATCTTTCTTACTTTTATCTGCATAATAACGATTAACTCCTTTAGAACATAAGAGATAATAATTGTTATCTAATAAAATATTTTCCCATGATTTATATGTTGGTATTTTCGTAAGTGGAAGTGTTGATTCAATACAAAAAATCCACGGCCTGATTTTGTCTAAATTTAAACCTGATAAAACCTGTTTTTCAAAATTTTCAACATCAATTTTACAAAAATGGATTTCTGTATTTATTATCTCAATATTCTCAGAAATTATATCAGTCAACTTTTTTACTTTTACAGATATAACTTCCTTAGTATTTAAAACATTATCATTATCAAAAGTAGAACACCCTTCAGAGACAAATAAATCTAATATCCCTTCCTTATCTCCGGCTCCAAGATTAACATTAATATCTCTTTTCCTATCCTCAACTAATGCATTATACATATCAGGCAAAGGTTCTATATTTATGCCATTCCATCCTAAATCATAAAATAATTTAGTGATTGAACCTTTCCAAGGGTCATTTGCTCCGACATCTACATAAAAACCATTCTTAATTTCATCTAAAAAACTAAACAATATTAAATCCTCTGCATCTTGTGCAAATGACATTAATTTTTTCAATATGAACACCTACTATTTATATTTCTAATTTTAAATTATCATCAATAAATCTAGAGCTATTATCTTCAAATACTTGAAACTTGATTTTTTTCAAAATTCTTCTAAATACAAGACTACGACTAATACTAATATCAATAATAATAATAATAATAATAATAATAATAATACTTCTAATAGCTATATATTGAATTTTGTTATTCTCATAAGCTCAAAAACTAATTTATGTTGTATATAGACTAAATCATAATTCTTACTTTTCTCAATAAATTTAACATAATAAAATAATAATAATACTTCTAATAGCTATATATTGAATTTTGTTATTCTTATAAGCTCAAAAACTAATTTATGTTGTATATAGACTAAATCATAATTCTTATTTTTCTCAATAAATTTAACATAATAAAAATTAGCTTTATCAATAAAATCAATATTTAAATTAATTGTAAAGACTTAATTTATGTTACCCATCTTTTAGAGAGAGTTTATATTATTTAAGGTAGTTTGAACTCCAAATATTTCATTGTAAATACTTAAATGCAATATTTTCAATATACCTCTTTTATATTAAGATTATCTATATCATTCTTAATTATTATGGCTATATAAATTATTATAATGAAAAATCTATAAATAATCTATCTAGTATAAAAATCATTTACTCTAATAGTATCATCTAAATAGGGAGTA
This sequence comes from Methanobrevibacter sp. TMH8, assembly GCF_020148105.1. Classification (NCBI taxonomy): domain Archaea; kingdom Methanobacteriati; phylum Methanobacteriota; class Methanobacteria; order Methanobacteriales; family Methanobacteriaceae; genus Methanobrevibacter; species Methanobrevibacter sp. TMH8. The sequence continues at coordinate 44,528 of NZ_JAHLZE010000020.1, read as the reverse complement.
GATACTTCATGAAGAACAGTGTTTTCAGTAGCTACAATTGAATGTTTCTTATTAGGTTCTATTCTTATTGTATCATTTTTACTGAAGTATTCTTTTTTATCATTAAATTCTATGTAACCTGCTCCTGAGATTATATACATTGTTTCATCCTTTTTTTCATGATAATGGAAAGAAGTTTGAAAACCTTCCTTAATAAAAAGCTCTTTAGTAAGATATTTTTCAGTATATATTAAAACTTTTTCATAGCCCCATGGCTTATCAGTTCTATTTTCATACTCTTTTCTAACTGATTCTAACTCTTTATTTGTATCAATAGCCATCCAAAAGAGATTATCTTCTTTATAATATCCAATTTTATTTTCTTTAGCCATTATTGGAAATAAAGTTTTTTCAATATCTCCAGTTTTGAATTCCCCAAAATTAAGTTTTCCTTTAGAAAAATAGACTCCTCCGTTTATATAATAATCAAGAAGAGGTTTTTCTTTAAAAGAAACTAATCTATCTCCACTAGTCTCTACAATACCATATGGAGATTGCATTTGAGTTATAAAAATTAAAAATGGATAATCTGATTTTTCACCTTGTTCAATCATTTTTTTTATATTTAAGTCAGCTACTACATCACCATTTCTTATAATAGATTGAATATTATCATCAATAGCATCCATTCCAAGACGAATTGCATTTAGTGTTCCAAGAGGTTCATCTTCAATGATATAATGAATATTTATTCCTTTATACTCATTACCATATCTTTCTTTAATTTTTTCATTTAAAAAACCAGTTAAAAGATAAACATCTTTAATATCCGCATTTTTAAAATCAAATAATTGTTTATCTAAAATTGTATAATCATCCTTTATCTCTACTAAAGGTTTTGGAATTTTTTCAGTTACTGGTCTGAGTCTTTTCCCAAAGCCTCCACAAAGAATCATTCCTACTGTTTCTGACATAAAATGCCTCTTATTTTTAATTTTTATAATTGAATATTTTATTTAATAAATTTATTATTTGAAATATTTTAGAATATTTTTAAATATTTTAGTCTAAATTTATATATTAAATTTATTTAAAATATAATTTATAATATTCTTTTATTCTTACTAATTTTTTATTAAAATTTATTTTTAATTTATTTTGATACATTATATAAATAGCTATGTATTAATAGATCTCTATTTCTATATTTAATTTTTATATAGATTTTATCGATAGTAAAACTATTTTATATACAGTTTGAAATAAAAATTATATATTAATTACATTTAATATACTGAGTATTTTATATACAGTTTGAAATAAAAATCATATATTAAATAATTACTCCTACGAAATAATTACTCCGATATATTATTAAATTAATAATATTATATATTAATAATATCGTATATTAATTTAAATAGAATAATCACTTATTATTCGACAGTTACACATTTAGCTAAATTTTTTGGTTTATCAGGGTCTAAATTTCTTTCTATACTTACATAATAAGATAGTAATTGTAATGGTACTACATAAACAAGAGGAGCAATAATTTCATCTACTTCATTATTAACACAAAATGAATCTTTTGATTCCCTTTTAATAGCTTCAACACCACAAGGACCAATAGTTATTACATCAGCACCACGAGCTCTAACTTCCTCAAGGTTACTCATAGTTTTATCATATCCATTACCTGGAGGAACAACGACAACAACAGGGATTTTCTTATCAATCAAGGCAAGTGGCCCATGTTTAAGTTCACCTGCAGCATAACCTTCCCCATGGATATAAGTAATTTCTTTTAATTTAAGTGCTCCTTCTAAAGCTGTTGGATAAGCTAGTCCCCTTCCAATAAAGAAAAAATCTTTAGCATCTTTATATTTATAAGCTATTTCTTTAATTTCATCTTCTTTATTCAAAACATCTAAAATATAATCTGGAATTATTTCTAATCTATTCAAAATTTCATCATTATCTGCTAAAATAGCTGCAAACAAATATATACAGACTAATTGACTTATATAGGTTTTAGTAGCTGCAACTCCAATCTCAGGACCTGCTCTTGTATAAATAACAAATTCAGCTTCGCGAGTAGCTGAACTACCTAAAACATTTACAATAGCTAATGTTTTAGAAGTTTTATTAGCTCTTCTTAAAGCTTTGAGAGTATCTGCAGTTTCACCAGATTGACTAATAAATATAGTAAGAGTTTTATCATCCAATGCATTAGCAGAATATTTAAACTCAGAAGCAAGTATAACATCAGTTGGAATACCAGCCATTGATTCAATAAGATATTTTCCAGTTAAAGAAGCATGATATGATGTACCACAAGCAACAAAACAGATTCGATTAATATCATCTAATTTCGAAACTATTTCAGAAATATTATCTTTTTCAGATAAAGTATCTCTAATGACCTGATCTTGTTCATGAATCTCTTTAAGCATGAAATAATCATATCCCTCTTTTTGAGCCATATCTGCAGTCCAATTAATCACTTCAATTTTTTTATCAACTATATTCCCATCAGAATCTTTGATAACTGCACCTTCTTCGTTTAAAACGACAAATTCTCCATTATCAACATAAATTATATTATTAGTATAATTCAAAATAGCTGGAGCATCAGAAGCAATGAAAAAATCAAAATCTCCTACACCCACAATCAAAGGACTGTCTTTTCTTGCAGCAACTATTTCTTTAGGATTATCTTTAGAAATTGCACCAATAGCATAAGAGCCATTTATCATTTCAACAGTTTTCCTAAGAGATTCTTCTAAATCAAACCCTTTATCCATAAATTTTTCGATTAAAATTGGAATGACTTCAGTATCAGTCTGAGATTTGAAAACAAAACCTTCTGATTCAAGAGATTCTTTAATTTCAGCATAATTTTCAATTATTCCATTGTGAACAACAGCTATATTCTCACTATTATCAGTATGAGGATGTGAATTTTCTTTACTTGGAATTCCATGAGTTGCCCATCTAACATGAGCTATTCCAAACTCTCCAGGCATTTCACCAAGATCAATCTTATTATTAACTTCTTCAATTTTTCCAGAATCCTTTTTTAAGTGAATCCCATTATCATCAGCCGTAGCTATACCTACAGAATCATAACCCCTATATTCAAGTTTACTAATACAATCTAAAAGAATTGGAGCCGCCTTCCTATTTTTTAATACACATCCAACAATCCCGCACATGATTTTAACCTTTAAACTATCTATTATCAATGTATTAATGTTATATATTTACTTATTATTTAATTTTAATTATTTAATTTTTAAGTTATATTAATAATATTATTATATTAATAATATTTTAAATGATTATTATAATTTAATTATAATTTAATTATTATTTAATTATTATTTGATTATTATTTGATTATATAATTAATATTTATTCATATTTTTATTCCTTAAAAATTTCTAAATTAATTGATTAATTTTATTTAGATTTAATAACAATTAAATTGAATTTTCAATAAAGTTATTAATTATATAAAACATATTGTTTATTCATAACATTATAATGTATAAGTGAAATTAAATATATATACTTATCATTAAATATAGAATTTAATTAAAATTAAATTGAAATTGAGTTAATATTAAATATAAAAATAATAAAAGTCAATACAATCATGAACAATGATTAATCTGAAAATTTATTAAAAATAATTAAAAATAATTAGAAATAATTAGAAATAATTAAAAAATATTAAAAATATTAAAAAATATTTTAATAATAAAATAATTATAAAAATAGAACAAAAAAGAATATATAATTAAATAACCTAGAAAAAATTATAAAAATAAATGAAATAAATTCAATTGAGGGTTAATATGAGTGATTCTAAAAAATTAATCTATGCTGGAAAAGCTAAAGATGTTTTTGAAACTGAAAATTCTGATGAAGTGATAGTTGATTTTAGAGATGATATTACTGCAGGAGATGGAGCTAAAAAAGATAATCTGCAAGGAAAAGGCCATTGCAACTCATTAATATCTTCAAAATTGTTTGAAGTTTTAGAAGAAAATAATATCAATACCCAATATATTAAATTGATTAAAACAGGATCTATGTTATCTAAAAAACTAGATATGATTCCTCTTGAAGTAATAGCTAGAAATATAGCTACTGGAAGTCTTTTAAAACGATTCCCATTTGAAAAAAATCAAAAACTAGATCCTCCTATAATACAAATGGATTACAAAAATGATGAATACCATGACCCTATGTTAAATGATGAAATAAGCATAGCATTAGGAATAGCTACACAAAAAGAACTTGATGAAATAAAAAAAATAACACTTAAAATTAATGAAGTTCTAAGTAAATTTTTAAAAGAAAAAGGAATTCTTTTAGTAGACTTTAAACTTGAATTTGGAAAAGATAAAGATGGAAATATCGTTCTTGGAGATGAAATTAGTCCAGATACCTGTAGGTATTGGGATATAAATACTCTTGAAACTTTAGACAAAGATTCATTCAGACAAGGGCAAGAAAATGTTATGGATATCTATGAACAAGTTTGTGGAATGATTGTTGATGAAGAGGATGCTAAAAGATGGAAAATTTAACTTAAAAATTTTAAGATAAATTAATTTAATAATAATGTTTTAATAATAATGTGATAAATATGATATTTAATGTTGAAGTTAAAATTTCATTGAAAAAAGGAATGTTAAACCCAGAAAGCTCAACAATAGAACGAGCTTTAGATTTACTTGGATATAAAGTAGAAAATACTGACACAATTGATATAATCACCTTTCAAATGGATGAAAATAATGAATCAAAAGTCTTAGAAGAAGTTGAAGATATGTGTCAAAGATTACTTTGTAATCCTGTGATTCATGATTATGAAATAACTGTAACTAGCTAATATGGAGAAATTGGAGAAAATTATATGAAAATAGGAGTAATAAGATTTCCAGGTTCTAACTGTGACAGAGATGTTTATCATGCTATTGAACTAGCTGATGGAGAGCCTGAATATGTTTGGTGGAATAAAGAAAATCTCACCAATCTAGATGCAGTTGTAATCCCTGGAGGATTTTCCTATGGAGATTATCTTCGTGCAGGAGCAATAGCTTCTATCACACCAGTTGTGGAAGGAATAAAATCTCTTGTAAAAGAAGAAAAACCAGTGCTTGGAATATGTAATGGTGCACAGATATTAGCTGAAATAGGTCTTGTTCCAGGAGTTTTTACTGTAAATGAAAATCCCAAATTTAACTGTGAATGGGTTGATTTGAAAGTATCTACTAATAGAACTCCATTTACAAGTAACTTTAAAAAAAATCAGATTATAAAAATGCCAGTAGCTCATGCTGAAGGTAGATATTTTGTAGAAGATCTTGAAAGTCTAAGAGATAATGACCAGATAGTTCTTCAATTTGAAAACAAAAATCCTAATGGTTCTCTTGAAGCTATAACTGGAGTATGTGATGAAACTGGACTTATATGTGCAGTTATGCCACATCCTGAAAGAGCTTCAGAAGAGATATTAGGTTCTGATGATGGTTTGAATTTTTTTAAAGGAATGATAAAAAGTTTATAAACACATTTATTTTATAAGCACATTTATTTTTAAAAAATTATAATTTTAACCAATATTAGAATAAATTTATAATTCATGTCATATTAAAGGTGAAGAAATGGTTGTTTATTTAATTGGAGCAGGTCCTGGTGATCCGGATCTTATCACTCTTAAAGCTGTAAAAGCATTGAATATTGCAGATGTTGTAATATATGATAGATTGGCCAATGAAGAAATATTAAAACACGCCCCAGATAAAGCCAAACTAATTTATGTTGGTAAAAAAGCTGGAGAACATTATAAATCTCAAGATGAAATAAATGAAATAATTATTAATGAAGCAAAAGATGATAATAATGAAATTATCATAAGACTTAAAGGAGGAGATCCTTTTGTCTTTGGAAGAGGAGGAGAAGAAATATTAGACTTAATAAAAGAAAATATTTCATTTGAAATTATACCAGGTGTAACTTCAGCTATTGGAGCACCTACTTCAGTCGGCCTTCCAGTTACCCATAGAGCAATAGCTACATCATTTACAGTAGTTACTGGCCATGAAGACCCAACAAAAGATAAAAAACAAGTTAAATGGGATTATACTGCAGACACAATCATTGTTTTAATGGGAATTGGAAAAATAAAAGAAAATACTTCAGAAATGATGAAATATAGAGATCCTAAAACTCCTGCTTGTGTTATTGAAAGTGGTACTCTTCCAAATGAAAAAATAATATTTGGAACTTTAGAAAATATAGCTGACAAAAATATTAACACCCCTGCAATTCTTATTGTTGGGAATGTTATAGATGTCTTTAAAGAGATTAATGAATTTAAAAATAAAAAAATTAATATTTCTTAATTATTTTATTACTTAAATAATCTTAATTAATGTATTCTTAATTAATGTATTTTTGATTAATATATTCTTGATTAAATTATTCTTAATAGAAAATTTATGGAGATGTAAATATGGAAAAAAATGAAAATAAGATAATCGTAGCTATTACACGACCTTTTAATAGAATAGACGAAGCTGTATCTATTGTAGAATCTCATGGAGCCACTCCGTTTATAGCTCCAACACTTGAATTAAAGTTAAGTAATACAGAATCTCTCAAAGCATTAGTAGAATTAGTTAATGATTTAGATTGGTTAGTATTTACATCACCAACATCAATAGAATCTATTTTTAATTTTTACCCAGATTTTAGAGAAAAAGTTAATGAAAATTGTCAAATAGCTACTATTGGACATAAAACAGAAGAAGTAGCTGCCCAGTACGGTTTAACAACTGATTTGATTCCTGAAGATTATACTGCAGAAGGACTTCTGAAAGCATTTAAAAACATTAATATAAAAAATAGTCTAATCGGAATTCCAAGAACATTAGCTGCAAGAGACACACTTCCAGAAGGATTAGAAAAAATGGGTGCTGATGTTATCTTAGCTGAAAGCTATGAATCAATCATACCTTTAGATACAGTTCGAATTGAAGTTCTTATTGGGAAAATATTAAGCTCAGAAATTGATGCAATAACATTTACAAGTCCTTTAACTGCTGAAAATCTTTTTAAAATAGCGACTGAAGAACAAATTCCAGAATTAGTTAATAAATTATCAAAAAATGTGTTGACTGTGTCTATTGGACCTATAACATATAAAACTCTTAAAAATTTAGGTGTTGAATCCATTTATCCTAAAAAATATACTGTGAAAGATATGATGGAATTGATGTTTGAAAACTTATAATTAATTTTCATCAAGAAATCTCATTTTAAAAAGTTTAATTGATCTTTAATGATACAATCAATAGAATAATTCACTTTGAACCCTAATTTGCTAATTTTTTCATTATTTGAAAGTAATATTGGAACATCAGCTGGACGAAACCTAGTTTTATCGAATAGTATTTTTATTTTTTCTGAATTAGTAAATACTATTATTCCTTTATCATCTAGGTTAAAATTTAGTTTATTAGTAAGTATTAAATTATCAACTTTAGTTTTTTCGAATTTTACACCAAATAACTCATTATTATCTAATTCTGTAGGGTTTTTAATAATTTTATCATTATTTATTGTTTCGATTCTATCAATCTCATATCCTACAGATTCTAAACTTAATAAAATATAGGTTAAAATAGAATTTGTCCTCATAGAACCTTGATTATAAACTTCACCACTAATACCTTTTTCAGCTAATAAAATATATCCATCAATAATATCTTTAACATGACTCCAATCTCTAAATGCATTTACATTACCAATACTTATACTATCAATTATTCCTTTTCTAAATTTATCAATTTGCTCTGTAATAACTGAAGTTACAAACATTGATCCTCTACCCGGACCTTCATGAGAAAAAGATCTTGAAACAACTGTATCTAAACCATAAGCATGATAATAATTTCTCATTAAAAAATCTCCATAAACTTTACTAACAGCATATGGAGACATTGGTCTTAAAGGATTTTCCTCAGAAATTGGCAATTCTGGAAAAGAAGTAGGTTCTGGGAAAATATTTCCATATTTTTTTTTAGCATCTAAATATTGCTTTTTGGAGGAAAATACTAAACCATATTCATCACTTGAACTAGCAAATATGACCTTACATCCCAAATCTTTTGACACAACTGTTTCTAATAGATTTAAAGTACCTAATCCATTAATTTCATGAGTTTCTTTTGGTTTTTCAAAAGATCTTGGTATAAATGGTTGAGCAGCTAAATGAAAAATAAAATCTATATCCTGATCTAAAGCATTATTTAAGGAGTTTATATCTAATAAATCTCCTTTAAAAACATTTAAATTATTATTTCCATTAGTATCTTCATATTTTCTATCAAAACCAGTGACATTTGCCCCAAGTTCTAATAAAGATTCAGTTAAATAAGAACCTACAAAACCAGATATTCCAGTTATTAAAACATTTTTATTCTTCAAATTCATAAAATCATCAAATAATTTTTAGTTTCAAATAAAATGAAAAAATTTGTTTAAATTTTATTATTTTCTTTAATTAGTTTTTTCTTTAATTAGCTCCAAATCACTTGCAACCATTTCTTTGACCAATTGATCAAATGAAATCTTTGGTTTCCATCCAAGTTCATTTTTTGCTTTAGTAGGATCACCTAATAATAAGTCTACTTCAGAAGGGCGGAAATATTTTGGATCTACTTCAATCAATACTTCATTATTATCAGAGTTTATACCTTTTTCATTAATTCCTGAACCCTCCCATATTAAATCAATTCCTACTTGTTTAAATGCCAAATTAACAAAATCTCTAACTGTATGAGTCTCTCCTGTTGCGATAACAAAATCATCAGGTTTTTCATGTTGTAATATTCTCCACATAGACTCAACGTAATCTTTTGCATGTCCCCAGTCCCTTGATGCATCTAAATTTCCTAAATATAATTTTTTTTGCATATTTAAAGAAATTCTTGCTGCAGATAATGAAATTTTTCTTGTTACAAAAGTTTCACCTCTTCTTGGAGACTCATGATTAAATAAAATCCCATTAGACGCAAAAATATCATAAGCTTCTCTATAGTTCTTTGTTATCCAATACCCATAAAGTTTAGCAACACCATAAGGACTTCTTGGATAAAAAGGAGTTTTTTCTGATTGAGGAGTTTCTTGGACTAAACCAAATAGTTCAGATGTAGAAGCTTGGTAAAATTTAATTCCAGTTGAATTAGACAATCTTATAGACTCCAAAAGTCTCAATACGCCTAATCCATCAGAATTAGCAGTATATTCTGGAGTTTCAAAAGAAACTTTAACATGAGACTGAGCAGCTAAGTTATAAATCTCATCAGGATTAACTTTACGGATTACAGACATCAAATTAGTTGAATCATTTAAATCACCATAATGTAAATGAAGTTTTCTATTTTTATGACTATCCTCAATTAATTCATCTATATAAAGATGTTCAATTCTTCCAGTATTGAATGAAGAACTTCTTCTTAAAATTCCATGAACCTCATATCCTTTTTCCAATAAGAATTCTGCCAAATACGAACCATCTTGACCAGTAATCCCTGTGATTAATGCAATCATATATTATACACCTGTTTTTATAAAATATATTTTTAATATAAATAATATTTAATATAAATAATGTTTTTAATATAATGTTTTTAAATTATATAATACTTTAAATGTAACTTTATAATGTAATTTTATTTTTTAATATAATTAAATAATTAGATTAATAATTAGTTAATAATAGTTAGTTAATTAATAATTAGTTAATTAGATATAATTGATAATATAATTAATATTAATCTAATTATTAAATTTTAATGAATATTTCTATAAATTTTAACCATATCTTTTTTCATATTTTCAGGAGAATGTTTATTAGCAAATTTTAAATTATTTTTAATATCAGAATCAAAATTCATTTCTTTTAAGTCATTTGATAAATTTGAAGATATATGAGTTTTATTTTTAATATCCATTGGAATAAGAGCATCATCTAAAGTTATTACTTGTTTTCCACATGCCATTGCTTCAACAATAGGTAAACCATATCCTTCCATAATAGTTGGAAAAACAAAAACATCTAATGAATTATAAAATTCATTCATTTTCTCATCAGGAATAAATCCTAAAAATTCTATTCGAGAATCATTTTTAGACAATCTTTTGAGATTATCAAGTTCTGGACCTTTTCCCCCAATCAAAAGACGAGAATTTTGAATATCTGCCTTTAAAAAAGCTTTAATTAAAATATCAACTCTTTTTCTATTGTTTAAATGAGAAACTGTTCCAATTGTAAAAATATCATGTTTTTTATTTAGTGGAGTGAAATTTTGTTGAATACTTGTACGTACAACATGAATTTCATCAATATCAACTCCAAAATATATGTTTAAATCATTAGCAGTTTCTTCAGAAATAGCTACAATTTCTTGAGATTTAATAGCTTTTTTAATAGCTTTTTCAAAAAATTTCTTGATCAATTTGGATTGTAGACTTGTATACCCCATTTCAAACATTTTAATAGGTATTAAATCCAAAATTGTAACAATTGACTTTTTACTATTTAAATAAAAACTTTCTAAAGGAGATAATGCATGATAAACATCAGACGTTCTTAATTTAAGGGGAACTTCAAAAATATCAAAAAATAGATAATCATAAGGACTATCTCTTTGAAAGAAACTATTATCTTGGGAAATTAATTTTATATTGAAATCCTTTTCATCTTTAATACTTTCATAAAGCATTTTAGAATAACTTCCCATTCCTTGTTTATGAAGTTCAAATGATCTTGAAATTAAAGAAATATCCATTTTGTAAGCACCACCTAGCTTCTATAATAATTAATAATTAATATTAAAAACTAATATTGATAATTATTATTGACAATTAAGTATTATTGATTAATATTGATAGTTTATAATGATTTATTGATAATTGATAATTGATAATTTGATGGTTGATAAAAACAATTTTACCTAATATTATTTATTATAATTGTTATTTATAATTGTTATCATAATTCATTTAAAAATTACTTAAGAATATTCTATTAAACATTCTATTAATTAAATTATTTATGGATTATTTATAAATTTACAAAATTTTGTATAATAATCTCAAATTTAAATATTATATAATTATTTTATTATTAAAATATAAAAATATTATTATAGAATATCTTGAAAAATTTCTTAATAAAGTATAAAAGTATAAAAATATAATTAAATTATTATTTTAAATTAATTTGAAAAACAACTAAAAGAGAGAAATAAGAAATAAAAAAGAAATAATGAAAGAATAAAAGAATAAATGAAAAATAATAAAAAATATATAATAAAAAAATGAAAAATGAAAAAAATAATAAAATAATAAATAATAAAGAATAAAATAGTAAAATAATAAAAAATTAAATAAATATTATTCTTTAACCATCTTCAAAAGAGCAGCAGCTATATCAATTGAATTATAACCTACTTCTATTAAAGATTCAATTTGATGGATATCCTTATTTAAATTATTATCCTCAATAGACTTTTTAATTTTATCTAAAATTAAATTATTTTTTATATCCCTAATATCATCTAATGAAGGAATTTTTTGTTGTTTGATTTTAGATTTTGTATATTTTTGAATATCTCTAAGTTTATATATTTCTTTTCCTGCAACAAATGTAAATGCATAACCTGTTTTTCCAGCCCTACCAGTTCTTCCAATTCTATGAACATAATATTCATTATCATTAGGAACATCATAGTTAAAAACAGCTTCAACATCAGGAACATCTATTCCTCTTGCAGCAACATCAGTAGCTACTAAAATTTCAATATTGCCTTTTCTAAACTTATTCATAACTTTATCTCTTTGACCTTGTCTCATATCACCATGAATACCATCAACATCATATCCACGACTCTTTAAATCTCTTACAAGACGATCAACTCTTCTTTTTGTATTACAAAAGACTAAAACAAGATTTAAATCATAAATATCCAGTAAACGAGATAGCAATTCTAGTTTCATCTTTTCTCTTGCTTCAAAATAAATTTGTTCAATTTCTGGAGCAGTAATAAGATGCTGTGCAACACGTAAATGTTCAGGATTTTTCTGATAATGGTGAGTTAACTTTTTTATTGCTTTAGGCATTGTAGCTGAAAACAATAAAGTCTGTCTGTTTTTTGGAGTTCTTCTTAATATTTTTTCAATATCTTCTCTAAAACCCATGTCCAACATTTCATCAGCTTCATCTAAAACAACAGTTTCAATTCCAGATAAATCAAGTGACCCTCTTTCAATATGATCTATTATACGGCCAGGAGTACCTATAATAATGTGAACTCCTTTTTTTAATGCACGTAATTGTCTTCCTATAGGTTGTCCCCCATAAACTGGGAGTATATGTAGTTTCCTCATGAAAGAAGAAAGTTTTCCAAATTCTTCAGCTACTTGCAAACTAAGTTCACGTGTAGGACATATGATAATAGCTTGTGGAGTTTTATCTTCTATAAAAATCTTTTCCAACACAGGAATTCCAAATGCAACTGTCTTTCCAGTTCCAGTTTGTGCTTGTCCTATAATATCTTTACCTTCTAAGGCTTCAGGTATGGTTAATCCTTGAATAGGAGTCGGTTCTTCAAAACCCATTTCTTGTACTGCTTTTTTTATTTCTTTTGATACATTAAAATCATAAAATGATAATTGTTTCATAAAATCTTCCTATATTTTTTTTAAATATTATGTAAATTATTCTACATAATATAATTGAATAATTAATTAAATTAATTAAATAAATTAGATAATTAAATAATTAGATGATCAAACAAATTTAGAGGATCAAATAAATTAGATAAATTATATTATTTAATTTATTAGATAAATTAGATAAATTAAATAAGTTAAATAAATTATAAATCAATAAATTAAATATTAAAATATTAATTCTTAAATATTTCTAATCAGATTATTTTTAATATTAGTTTAATATTAGTTTTAATACCCAATAATATTGTAAAAATAGAAAAAATACTTAAAATGATATTGTAAAGTATAAATATAAAATTAATAATTTATTCTATTAAATATAACTTATAAATAGTTTATAATATATTCTAAAACTATATTTTACAAATATAGCTAAAGTATAACATTAATAAATATGTTTTTAATCCTATTTAAATAAATCTATTATAAATATATATAAATCTATTATAAAGCTATTATAAAATTATTATAAAAATACAAAAAATTAGATTAACAAAATAAAAAGAATAATTTATAATTAAAAATGCTCACAATAGCTTTGGAATCTGCATTTATTGCATTTATTCCGATTTTTTGTAGGTATAAATGGTTTATATCCTTCAAAAAGCCCGTGCATTCGATTTATCAAGAATTTAATTTTTTCTTCATTATTTTCATCAAATTCTTCAATCCAAAAAATATTATCAGTGCCTCTTTCACGTAATGCTGCTTTTATTTTCCTATTGTCGCCTTTTGGAGAAGTTAAAGTAGTTTGGGTATCTTGAGAGTCTGAATTCAACATAGATTTAAAAGCTAAACAATAAGCTAATACTTGATTAATGGTTGAAGGATATGGGATTTTTCCAGGTTTATCGTCAATAATAACAAATTCATCAGGAGTCATCCAAATTTCATCAATGAAACCGCGAATTCCCCATTTTGGAGTTAAAACAAACATTTCTCTTGATATAGCTGCTTCTTCTTTAGATGTTTGAAGAATTTCATCAAATGTTGTTGGAACTGCATCTTCTTTAAATTTATATTCTAATTTTTGATGTTCTTTAGTTCCAGTGACCATTGCTTGAGTAGGAGCTGTTTTTATCCCTTTAAAATATTGAAGATATAAACTATATTCACAATACCCTTGTTGATTTAGCCAACTAATTGGAAAATTATTTTTCCCATTAATAATCTGAATTCCTTTAATTTCAGGATGATTAATCCCATCATATTTGATATTAGGATTATTAATCAATTTATTTTTCATGAAAATTCCTTTATAAATATATATTTTAATTCATAAAATTATTTATTTTATATAATATCAATTTATGTATTTTATGTATTTTATATCTTTTATTCTTTATATTTCCTTTATTTTTTATATTATTTTATTTTTTAATATATTTATAGAATTTGTAGAATTAAATATAAATAAATTTTTCATAATTTATAAGAGCAACTTATATCATTAAAATTGTAAAAAGAAAAAAAGATATAATAGATTCAATATAATAAAAATTAGCCAATAAATAGATAATTATTAAATCGAACTAACTAAAATAACTAACTCTAAAATATCGAAAATAGATAAAATGAAAGAAAGAAACAAAAGAATTATAATGATAGTTTTTTTAGTATTTGCATTATTTGCTGTAGGAGGTAAACTCTTAACTAGTGTTGATGATAATAGCTCTTTATCTAATAGTAACTCAAAAAATTCTCAATCACAATATACTAATCAGAATTATAGTGAAAAACACCCTGGAATCAATATAACAACAGAAAATTATAAACAATATTATGAAGTTAAGGGATTTTGCGATCGTGTTGTAGATGGAGATACAATAGATGTTTCTGGAGTTGGAAGAATTCGTCTTGTAGGCATAGATACTCCTGAAAGAGAGCAATCTGGATATGAAAATGCTACCGACTTTGTAAAGAGCAAATGTCTTGGAAAAACAGTTTATTTAGATATTGATGATGCTAAAAATAAAGATAAATATGGTAGGATATTAGCTATTGTCTATGTTGATGGATATAATATAAATGCAGAATTGCTAAAAAGAGGTTATGCCCAAATACTATTTATTCCACCCTCTGAATTCGATCCAAATCAATGGACATGATGTTTTAATAGATTATTCTTATAAAACATATTTCATTGTGACAAAACATATGATAAAAGACATAAAATATAAAATATAAAATATAAAAAAGCTTTTTTATAATATATTATAAAATTAAAAAATATAACTAAAAAAAGAAGTTATATTAAATAATAATAGCTATAAAAAACTACTTATGGGCATCAACAAGATCAAATTTAATGTTTTCATCTTCTAAGTTCTTTATTATTCCTTTAGACATATCCCCAACTACTAAAATCATTACATTCAGTCCTTTTTTTGCAGCTGATATAGTAGAAGAAGAAATTGCAAATTCAATATCAATTGGAATATTCAATTTATTAGCTACAGCACGAGAAACAGTTCCCATAGCTCCAAATTTATCTATCTTTTCAATTCCCCATTTTTTATAGTCATTTTTGTAAATTGAATCGACTAAATCAATGTCAGTATTACGAGATCCACCTTGTTTTATAGTAGGTAATGAGACAATTATTACTTGACCTAACTCTAAATCAATCATTCCGGTTAAAGCAGTTAATGGAACATCTTCACCTTTTTTAACATCACATAAAACTTCAGCACATGCACTTTGCTTAGATTTTCCTGCTAAAAGAATCCCATCTTTCATAAATAATCCAACATGTTCTCCTTCCTTCAAATCTTCAGTAGCAATAGCTGGCCAGACAGATTTATAATAGTTCATTGTTTCCAAAACATCGTCGGAATATTTTCGAAGGTTAATAGCATCTTTTTTAACTTTAGCTATGCCTTTTTGACTTATTTTATAAGGAGCCCTTCCATCTTTAGAAGTTATATAATCCTCATCGATCAATGTTTTTATATTCTCAGATACAGCTTGAACAGTTATTCCAAGACGTTCAGCTATATCTTTTTGGCGTAAATGAGGTTCTTGTTTAGATATTTCACTTAATATCTGGAAATGTGTCATTTCTCCTCTTTTTTTAAATATTTTCATTATTTCCCTCATAAAGTTATAGTTATAACAGAAAGTTATAGTTATAATATCATATCATAATATAATTATAATTATTTAATTTTAGATTATACTTATATTTATTCACTATTAATAATTAATATTTTTATATAATATTTTATCTAATAAATTAAAATCATCGTTTTATAGAGTACTAGATCTTTTTATTAAAAAAATAACTAGTGACATTAATAATTTTGCCTTAAATCCATTTTTATATGATTTTTTCATTTCTTTAGCTAATTTTAAAAGTTTTTCTTTTTCTTCTACACTTCCTTTAAACTTTGAAAATATCTGAATCCAATTTAATAAGAAGGGGTTTAAAATAATATCACTATATTTAAAATTATAATCATTACATAAATCAGAACATGTTTTATAAGCCTTTAAAGAGTCAAAAACTAGTTTAAAAGAAATTTTTTTTGTAATAGATTTATCTTCTTCAGAATCCCTCATATAATAATTATTAATAAAAGTATCATTTAAAAAAAGAATTCCGTTTGCCTTGAAATATGCTTCAATGACAAAATTTAAATCTTCTCCTGAAATAAAATGTGAAAATTCAATTTTATTATTAATTATAAAGTCAGTTTTATAAATTTTAGTCCATATAGAAGGTAATATCTTTAATATGTCAAGGTCTTTATTAATATTTTTAAGATAAATTTCATTTGAATCCATTTTTTTCTTTTTTCCATAAATAAACCTAACAAAAAAAGTTTTCCATAAAAAAGAAAAAAAGCTTGAAAGATTAGGATTTCCTATAATATCATCTTTAAAATTATATATATTCTCTTCGTTATTTTTATTAGATAATCTATACATATTATCTTCATAAGGAGAATATGATTTTAAAACTAAATTTTCACCTGTATCATTGAAATTTGGATATATTCGTTTATATCTACCAAAAACAAGGTCTAAATTACCATATTCAGTTGAAGAAATCTTATTATAAAGAATTTCACATGCATCTAATTCATAGCTATCATCAGAATCTAAAAACATCAAATATTCCCCAGTTGCATACTTCAATCCAATGTTTCTAGGACCATATGCTCCTCCAATATTTTCTTCAAGATGAATAGCTAAAAAATTATCATAATTATCGACATAATCATTAATAATCAAATTAGTATTATCAGTTGAATTATCATTGATTAAAATAACTTGAAGGTTTTCTACCCCTATAGACTGATTAACAATAGAATCTAAAGAAAGTTTTAAATGTTTTTCAGCATTGAAAATAGGCATTATAATACTGATTTTATAATCCCTTTTAACATAATTATCATTAATGCTATAATCAATACTAATAATAAAAACTCCTTTTTTAATACTTACTTTAAAATTAATAAATCTAATTAAAAATAATCATTGCAGAATTAATTTCTTTTTATTAACTTTTTTAGTCTAAATGCAACATATGAATACCCACCACGAGCAACACGTTTAAATTCAACCCAATCTAAGTTACTTAAAAATGTTTTAAAGATATATGTAAATGAAAAATAATATTTGCTCATTAAATTATCTCTAATTTTTTCAATCTCCTCATGATTTGCATAAGGATAGTCTACAAGACAATTCAAATAACCATCTTCATTTAACCATTTAGAATAATCTTCGGTGATTAAATATCCTTCTTTTTTAACCCATTCATAAAATTCAGTCCCTGGAAAAGGAACCGCCTGTTGGAAGAAACACATATCAGGATATACTTTTTTTGCAAACTCAAATGTTTCATTAATAGTTTCTAAATTATCTCCCTTTAATCCTATCATAAAACAACCAAAAACTTTGATTTTTAGTTTTTTAGTATTCTTTGCAAAATCAAGAGACTGCTGAAGAGTAATTCCTTTTTTTATCTCATCAAGGACTTTCTGTGAACCAGATTCATAACCTGTTACAAGAAGTCTGCATCCTGCATCCCTCATTTTTTTCATAACATCATATGGAAGATCTACACGAGTGTTACAAGACCAAACTGGTTTCAAGCCTCGATTAGTTATTTCATCACAAAATTCGATTACTCGATCAAAATTTACTGTAAATGTATCATCTTCAATAAATATCTCTTTTATCTCAGGGATTTCAGTTAAAATATATTCAAACTCATTAACAAGGCTTTTTGTGCTTCTTGTTCTAAATAATCTTCCTCCCATTGTTGAAGGATAAGAACAGAAATTACATTTATTAGGACAACCTCTTGCACTAACAATTTGAATCATTGGATTTTGAGCAAATGCATATCCATAATCATCAAAATTTAAAAATTTCTGATAAACTTTGGAAACAAAAGGTAATTCATCAAGATTATCTAAAGGAATCCTATCTTTTGTATGAATGAATTTTGAAGTAATTTCATTAATTTCATTATTACTATTATTATACTGAACTCTATAAGAAATTCCATCAATATTAGCTATATCACCTTTATCATCTTCATTACCTATATTATTTTCAGTACAGATGATTTCGGGAACTGTGAAATCATATTCTTGACGTACAATATAATCAATAGATTCACATTCTTTTAAAATTTGTTCGGGCAAAATAGTTGCATGTGTACCTCCAATGATAATCTTAACATGTGGGTTCTCTTTTTTTATTGTATTTAAAGTTTCATAATCATAAAAACAAGTAGAAGTGGTAATCTCAGCCATTATATAATCAGGTTCATATTTTGAGATTTCAGCTAATGTATCTTCAGTAGTATATCCTTTTGTAATACAATCTATTAAATTTGTTTCAATACCTTTTTCATCACAAACTCCAGTACAATAAGCTAACCAATATGGATAATACAAAGTTCCAGACTTTGTTTTTTCTGGCCATCGACTAGCACGACTGATATCAAATTTATATGGTAAATTTAAAAATAAAATTTTCATTATAGAACCCCTGTAAGCTGATTATTAAAAGTTGATAAAAATTCTTCTTTTTTATTTAATGGGATATAAGCACCACATGCTACTGAGTGACCTCCACCACTACCACCAACAGATTGAGCTACTTTTCTTATTATATTTCCAAAATGTATTCCATCATAAGCAAGAAGTCTAGAACATCGAAGAGATACTTTTAAATTATCATCTTCATCACTAATTTGAGTAAAACCAATCATTGGTTTTCTCCAGTCCCCATGGCTAAGGATCATACCAGCTATAGTTCCAACAACTTGACTTCTTATTCCATCACCATCAAAATATTGAATATTATCTAAATTTTTTATCATATCTTCTTCTTCAATTTTATGGATGTTTTGAGCTAAATATCTCCTGTGATCTTTGGAAATAATTTCAAGTTCATCAAGAGCAGAAGTTCTGTCACCTTTTAGTATTTTTAAAGCTATATCTTCCCGATTATTTCTAGTACAAGCATTCATAGCTGTTGAAAATTCAGAAGCATCTCTAAGGAATGTATGATCTTCTTCCATCATAAATTCATAAGAATCTGCAGCTACAAGCTTTGGAACATATTTAGTATATCTTTTTGGAACTTCTCTAGATAGCATTCTTACAAGTTCAGAAAATAATTTTCCTTTTTCTACATTATCTAGATCACTTAGAGTTCTAGATCTATCCCCTACTTTCCTTGGAATTCCAAGATCTTTCATCAAAGCTATAGATTCAGTTCTATTATTAGTTATAGGAAGGTTAACATCACTAAAATAAGAGAGAGCTACAAATAGTGGACGAGTTTGTCTCCCATAAAGAGATAAATCATTAATCGAATGAATATATCCCAAATCAATACTATCTTTAAGAATAATTGAATTTAAACCTTCTAATTTACCAGTGCTACTATTTTGCATATCTCCAACAGCTGCAAGAACACCAATCCAACTTAAATCAGTATATCCAAACTCTTTAGCTAAAAAATAACTTAAACCTCCACCAGAGACATAATAAGATCCATCAATACCATAGTGTAATGGATTGATTTCTAAATATTCATGATCAATAGTATTTTTATAATTTAAATCCCTAAGTGGAGGGTGGTGATCTAATACAACAATTTTTGAAGAATCTTTAGCTAATTTGTCTATATTCTGTCCAGAACCTAAATCAGAAAACAAAGTTAGCTCATGTTCAATTTCCAAATCTTCAAGTTTGTCTAGACTAACAATTTCAATTTCATGATCTTTTTCTTGACGATCAAGAATAGTAGATAATATAGCTCCAGCTGAAATACCATCACAGTCATTGTGACTATAAATTTTAATATCTTCAGCAGATTCTATCAATTTTTTAGCTTTACTAAAAGATTTCTTCATTTTTAAAGGTAATTCATACATATTTCCACTTAATGATTAAAAACAATATAATATAATTAAATATAATATAACTCAATAAAATCCAATGAAATCAGTATAATCAATATTATCAATAGATAAATATCATAAATATGATAAATATGATAAATATGATAAATATGATAAATATGATAAATATAATAGAAAATAATTAAAATAAATAATAAATTAATAGAATAATAATCTATATATTTAGTAATAAATAATTATTCTTTATAAAATCATTTCTGTCTTAGATTTTTTATTTCTTGACTAATATTAGCTAAAATTTTATTTTTAGATATATCTTTTCTTTCAATGATAATTCGTCCAGAACTTTCCCACCAAAATCTAGGATATAATTTATCATCTTCAGTTTTAGGATTTAAATTTAATTTTCTAGCAGCACGTGAAATTTCAGTTAATTTTGGATCAGCAACTGCATCACTCTTGTTTATTTTCCTTCCTTCTTTTCTACTTCTCTTAGAATCAATGTAAGAAGGCCATATGATTGTATCCAAATAATCACCACATAATTTACTTATATATTCATATATAAATTTCATATATTACAATTTATATTTTATATATTAATATAAATCTTATTCAATAATCTATCTATATCCATCCCTATATCCAATATATTCATCTCTATATTCATCAAAAATGAACTATTTTTTGTCAGATTTAATATCTTCATTAATAACTTCAGTTCTAGAAATTCTTCCTAAAATTCTTTCATTTGAAGATCCAAAAATACGACCAATAATCACATCTATAATTATTGGAAACCAGTATATTTTTGAAAGGTTCCTTATTATAGCTTGTACATAAGAAATATTAGAATAATAATTTTTTTTACTATTAGAAACAACTTTTATAAATAATAAATGCTTACCAACAGTAGTTCCCAAATTTTTTTCCAATAGAACAAAATAAATCATTCCAACAAATGGAGCTAAAATTATTAAATATTCATATATGAAAAATGCTCCAAAAGGAAATACTACAACAACCAATAATTCTGCAATAATCCACATAACTGCCATAACAACAAAATAATCGGCAATATAAGCTAAAGTTCTTTTTTTAAATAAATTTGTCATAATACCACCATTAAATAAACTTGTTTCAAAAATGTTTTTTACTTTGAATTTACTATCAATATTCTATTAAAATTTGCTATATCTATATTCTATGAATTTATATTAATTATTAATAAATTATAAATAATCAGCATACTCTAGGAACAGGATCTGCAATAGGAGATTCTAATATTCTTTGTCCACCTACAGCAGTTTCTATTAAAACATGATTATTATCACTGTTAATAACTTCCCCTACAATAGCTGCATCTTTACCATATTTATCCTTAGATATAGCTTCTAAAGTTTCTTCAGCTAAATCGCTTTTAACACCCATTACAATCTTTCCTTCATTAGCTACTTCATATGGATCGATTCCAAGCATATCAGAAACAGCTTTAACTTGTTGTTTAACAGGAATTGCTTCATCTTGAAGAAGAACACTAACATTAGATTTAGTTGCCATTTCATTAATAGCATTAGCTAAACCTCCCCTAGTAGGATCTTTCATTGCAGTTACTCCTCCAACTTCAAGAGCTTTCTCTACCATACCCCAAACAGGAGCAACATCAGATTTAAGGTCTGTTTCAAAACCAAAACCTTCTCTAAAAGACATTAAAGACATTCCATGATCTCCAATACTTCCAGTTAGTATTATTTTATCTCCAACATTTAAACCAGAATCACGAACAGCTTTTCCTTTTTCAACAACCCCAATACCAGTAGTAACAACAACCATTTCATCAATCTTGTCTTGTTCCATTACTTTAGTATCTCCAGCAATGACTCCAACATCAGCTTCCCTACAAGTTTCATCCATAGATTTAATTATTTTATCAAGATCTTCGATAGAGAATCCTTCTCTAATAATCATTGCATTTGTTATAGCTAAAGGTTTAGCTCCCATAACAGCTATATCATTTATAGTTCCAGCTGCAGATATTCTTCCAATATCACCACCTGGAAAGAAAAGTGGGTTGATTGTATGACCATCAGTGGTAACAACAATTTCTTGATCGCCTAA
This sequence comes from Methanobrevibacter sp. TMH8, assembly GCF_020148105.1. Classification (NCBI taxonomy): domain Archaea; kingdom Methanobacteriati; phylum Methanobacteriota; class Methanobacteria; order Methanobacteriales; family Methanobacteriaceae; genus Methanobrevibacter; species Methanobrevibacter sp. TMH8. Next base: position 22,216 of record NZ_JAHLZE010000020.1, on the reverse strand, counting down.
AGGAATTGTAGCTCCATCATCAAGAGCATCTAATCCTATTCCTCCATTTACAGACTTTTTTGATAAATTATTAAGAATGGTTTCAGAGATAAGTTTTCCCATAACTTCTCCACCAGCACCATGAGACATTCCTATTTTCATTATATTCTCCTTAAAAATTATATAAATATTATTTTAAAAATATTATTTTAAATCTTATATTTTATTTTAAACCTTATTTTAAATTTTTTTATTAAATTTTTAATAAATTGTTTGTAATAATTTAATGTTATGATATATACTAATAAATTTAGTAATAGTCAAATTCAACATTTAACCAATAAATAATTTTACTATTTGATTAACATATCCTCTTAAATCAAGGTATAGTAATAAAATAAGAATTTTTTAATCTTAAAATTATCAATACAAATAACTATGTAAATACTGTTACTATACATTAATCAATTATTATAATAAAATATTAGTTATCATCATTATTAAATTTATGTAAATATTCAATCATTAAAATTTTTAATATATAATTTTATTTATAAAATATTTATAAATAATTTTTAGATAGAATATAAATATTTTTAAATTAAAATAAAAAATAATTAAATAATTTTTAAATTGAGTTATATATTGTTTTTAGTTAATATAAAAAATAATTATAAGAATATTATAAATAAAAACTAAAAAAGAAAAAATAAGAAATAAGAAAGAAAATTTATTTTTAATTATAAATTTCTTTGAAATAATCCACAATAGTTAAATTTATTTCAATAAAATCTACTTTTTCTTCCTCATTAAATAGGATTATCCTGCTACCCTATATTTATCCGAAGGAATTGTAGGTTTAAAATTATTAAGAGAATTTTTAGTAATAATTTTTTTATAAACATTCAAATAATGTTCCAACGGAAGTAAATTCTTTTCAATATAATAATAGCTTACACTAGCAACAACGGCCGGATGTGATATACCTTCTCTTTCACAGAATATGTAATGTGAATTGATTTTGAAATCTAACCCATTTCCTATTTTTTCGATTATGATAGTTCTAAAAATACTACCTTTTCTAAACTTAGTATTCTTTATAATATTAGAGTCTTCGCAAAATTCATTAATAATTATCCTATTTCCATTGATTTCAGCTTTCCACGAAGATTTAAAAGGATTATTTGGTCGTAGCTCGTAGTCAAGATATTCATCGGGAATATGAATATATCCAAAACCTTCGTCAAAAACTCCTTTTTTAATGGTATTATTAAGCATTTTTGGTTTATAAATATTTAAATAATAAGATTTAGGACCATGTTTAGTTCTAACATATCTAACAGTTCCTTGTGAAGATATTTTCAATTTATTCTTAGCAATTTTTTTTATTATAGTTTTCTTAATAGTGCTTTTATATTTTCCTTGAGAATAACGACTGAAAACAGTTACACTTTTGCTTGAACTATAAGATTTCCAATGAATTAGCTTAAGATTCTTATTAGACTTCGATTTTTTAATAGGTAAAACAGATTTATTATCAATTATAACATTAGATGCAGCACTACTTTTAACCTTAAGATTTTTCGAAATAGTTCCCTTATTATTCATATCATTAATAGTTGCACCTTCACTCACACCAATAAAACTAAAGGTAACAACAACCATAGCTAAAAGTAGAAGAAAAGAAATAAAAAAATCTTTCCATCTTATATTTTTTTCAAAATAATTCATATAGTCTCCCCTTAAATCAATTTTTTAATTTTTATAATGTTTTTCTTATTCCTTTTAAAAATTTAGATTAAGAATAAATTTTTAATACTAAATTATTTTCATCAGGATTTTGACAGCTCTTTAATTAATTATTATTTCTTTTAAAACCAAAAATACCTAAAATAGCTATTAAAAATACTATTAATGGCAATGATGGAACACTTGTTTCTTTCATCTTCCCATATACTACTTGAGAATTATTTCCTGATTTATCTCCAACTTTAGGAAAATTAGAACCATAATTTGATTTATTGATACTTAAATCTTTTGGAGAAAATAAATCAGAATTAGATTCAGGATCAGGAGTATATTGTATAATATTAGGGCTTGGTATAATATGAGGATAATAAGGATAAGGTTCACTTATATAATAATCCCCATATACTGAAACAGGTTCTAAATCAATGAAAGAACCATTATCAAGAATACTCGACTCATTAAATACAGCCCCAAAAGTCACAAGACCAAAAATATTAGGAGAATATAAATAATGAATAATACCATTTTCATTTGTAATAAAAGAAGTTGTTTCATTCCCAATAATCAAATATACTATTTGATTAGAAAGAGGAGAATTATCCTCCTTATAACGAAGAGAAACATCTAAATATAGATATGATTTACTACCTCCACATACCATCATAGTAGCTATATTTGCACGAGTAACATTAAACTCTAAAATAACATTACTAGACTCATTATATCCTCTAATACCCCCATATAGACCTAATATAGGTTTACTTAAATTACCATCAATAATTGACTTATTATCAATATTTGAAAGATTTTCAATAGATTCATTAATATTTTTAGAATCAGAACTCATATTAATTGTTTCATTATTAGTTGCTCCTTCACTCACACCAATAAAACTGAAGATAACAACAACCATAGCTAAAAGAAGAAGAAAAGAAATGAGAAAATCTTTCCATCTTATGTTTTTTTCAAAATAATTCATATAACCACCATTAATTCACAGAAAACATCTTAACCATCTTTGGTTTAAAGACTTTTAGATAATATTTTTTTAAAGGTAGATTAGACTTAACATTATAAATTTTATGTTTTATTATATCCCCATTTAATTTATTCAAACTACCAATTTCAATTCTAATTGTGTTTTTATTAGTTTTTTGAAGAGTAATAGAAGGAGAATAATATTCATAACTTCCATCTGAAACATATGTTACTTTATCTGGACCATACATCTGCCACTCTATAGGAGCATTATCCCAATAATTCTGCTTAATATAGAGGATATTTGGAAACTTTGTATAAGTTTTAGCTATCCAATCTATTCTATGTTTTACTGAATTTATATTATCTGGATTTGTTTCATTGTTTGTGTCATTATAAGGTAGAATAGCTTCAAGTTTACCTTTATCAAAAACTATTTCTTTATAAAAAGCTTTTTTATCAATTTTACTTGTAAATTTTGTTTCAATATATTTCCAGTAAAAAGCTCTTACACTTAGCTTTGTTTTATATATTTTTGTTTTTGCTATTTTAGGTTCTGATGAATAAGTAGTTGTGACTTTTATTCTATTCTTTTTAATTTTCTCTATATCATAAAAGACAATTGCATTGCGAACAGCTTTAGTTTTCTTGTTTTTAAGTTTATATTCATTATAAACCATTATATCATCATTTTTACCTTGAGAATATCTATGGGCATACCATGAAGTATAAACCTTATAATTTTTATTATCAAATGTTTTATGACCTTCATCAAGCTCATATGATGGTGGTGCACATGCAGACACAGAAGAAACTACAGCTATAAAACTAAAAAAGAGAATTATAACTACTATCATGTGTTTATATTTTGTTTTCATATTTTCACATCCTTTAATGGATTATTTAACCATTTTATTATGTAGTTAATAAATTATTAGTTCAAATAATGAATTGAACTAAAAAATAAGTCCATTGATAATAGCTAATTAAATATCTAGTTTACACTAGCTAAATAAGATTTAGCTATTAATAATTGTTTAAAAAGAGTTTAATGGTTCTTTTCCATTATCATGATGTTCCATGAAAATTGTTATAAAAAACAAAGCAGAAAAAATAGGGTTAGGACGCGACTCCAATGATTTAATAACTGAAATATCTTCATTAATAGCTATTTTATTAAATTCAAGATTAGATATTTCATTTAAAAAATTATTATATTTTTCAATACTGGTTCCTTTAAAATCCAAATTAGAGTTAGAAATTAAAATTACTAAAGGAGGATTGATAAAATAATTATCATTATAAATATTACTATCAGTATATTCATTATAATTAGAATTATATGAAAAAGCAGAGAAAAAACTATTAAAATCCCTATTACCTGCTTTAATAGAATTTTCTCCAATTTTTTCTAAACTATCCTTTTTATTTAAAGGATAAAAGGCATTACCGCCTCCATAATCACCATATAAAAGTTCATTATTATAATTAGAATGATAAAAATTAGGAGAAAGAAAATTAGAGATAGAAGAATGATTAGCAGAAAAAGAAATAGATGTGGCTTTTGAAAAATGAGTATTATCTAGTGAAGCTAATTTAGAAACCGAATGTCCATTAGAAGAAGTTGAGACTGTAACACCACCAGCACTATTTGGTGAGCCAATATTTATATTATTAGTACCATTAGAACTTTCATTATCATTTGAATCATTACTTTCAATAGAATCATTTCGATACTCAGAATCATTCTCCAAAACAAGATTATTATTATTATAGACATTATGGATATCATTATTGGTATTATTATCTAACTCATCCAAATCATTATCTAAATTATTTTCATCATTTTTTCCAAAAATAATTTCACTATCAGAACCATATACATTATTAATGGAAGAAAAAGATAATATGACAAACAATATCAAAAGCCCGGCTAAAAAAAAGAAAGATATTCTTTTATTGCCACATATTTGTTTATTGGTTTCCATATTATCACTATATCGCTCTATCAATCACAATCAAAATTATTAAATTTAATTATATCATAACATAAAATTATGAATATCAATATTTAATATTAAAAAACTACTATTTAAACTTTATTGCTTGATTTAACCATTCAAAACTAATATAAACTAATATATAAAATAAATAAATAGTAAAATAAAAAATAAGGACTAATTAATAGAAAACAATGCAAAGTAAATGAAAAAATAAAAATTACTTAATAGAAAACAATACAAGTAAATGAAAAAATAAGAAACTATAGAAATTATATGAATATATAATAAATAATTAATAAAAATAAAATAAGAAAAAAATAAGAAAAAAATATCTAAAATAAGAAAAATAAAACTAAATTAAAAATCAACAAATAATTTTATTCTAACAACTTATTAGCTTCTGGAAAATTAACTTCATAAATATGAGCACTGATTGAATGGATTGTAATTGATCCAATAGGAACATCAACTCTTTTTGAAACATATTGAGCTAAATAAGTTAGACCTACAGCATTTGGGAACCATGCCCCATAAATATCATGACTTCTCCATAGAGCAGTTGTATAAAGTTTATCATCTCTTATTTTAAAGTCAACAAGGATCATACAAGGAACTTCATCATTTTGAGTATCAATCACTTGATCCCATGTGATAGAAATAGCTCTTCTTGATTCTCTGCAATTATTAAGTCTTTTAATTGCTTCATCGATCTGATCAACTTCATCAAAATGAGCTCTGAGACGGTTTCCATATGTATAAATAAAACCTTGTTTGTCATCGCTGATGAATTGTTCACTATAGGTTTTAAGCTTATCTCCTCCCCAAAAATAACCTTCAGGAACTTTAATATCTAAAATATCAGATACTTTAGATTTAATATTGAAAAAATCACCACTATTTGCCTTACCTAATGGTTTTTTGATGGATACCATTACATTTAGGATTTCTTTAGTTAATGATCCCCTTTCATCATTAACATCTTTACCTTCTTTAATTATCTTTTTAACTAATGTTTCCCATCCATCTGCTATTTCATCAACTTCTATTAAAGTAGCCATTATATATCTCCAAACTTTGATCAAAAAAATATTTTAAATTTAATTAAAAATAATTTTAATAAAAACTTATTGCAAATTCAATAATTATCCCAATTAGTTTTAACTATGATAATATTTGAGATACATTATATATGAAATTAATGTATTTTATAATATAAGCAATTTTTAATGATTATATTTTTAATAATTATAATAAAAAATAAAAATAAATAAAGAATCCAGAAAAATAATAAATGTATTAAAACCTATTCATAGCTTCAACCATGTTTTTAAGTTTAGAAAAGGCAACATTATCTGAAAGTAGTTTCATACCACAGTCAGGATCGATTAGAAGATTTTCTTTCCCTATTATAGATATTCCTTTCTCGATTATGTTAGATATCTCATCAATAGAATCAATAGTTGATTTTTTAGTATCAATAACACCTAAACCAATCTTTTTATTAGCTGTTTTTAAATCATTTGCATATTTAGCTAAAACATTTAGATTACTATGATGACCTGCAAACTCACAATCAATAATATCTACATTAAAAGCTATAATATCCTTAAAAACAGATTTAACATCTCCACATGAATGAAGTGCTACAGGAATAGCTATCTCATCAGCAATAATGTCAATAGCTTTTTTAGCTATTTTCATATCAATTAAACCAGTGGAAATAAAAGGTTCATCTATTTGAATTAGTTTTGCACCAGCTTTTTCAAGAGAAGCACATTCATCCATTAAAACATGAGCCATATCCAAGATAGCAGTGTTTTTATCCTTATAAATTGGGCCTAATTTAGAAGATTGAACTATGGTACATGGACCAGTAACAATACCTTTAACACCTTTTTTAGCTTTTTCATCATCAGTAAAGTTTGAATTTTTCAGGAAGTTATTCATATATTTAATAGCTAATTTTAAATCACTAGCTCCAATAGATTTATGATGTTTAGCTATTTTAGAATTGATAACATAGGTATTTCCTTCAATTTTAAACCCAGGAACACTTTTTGTAAACAGTTCAACCATTTCCCCCCTAACTTGACCATCAGAAATAATATCAATTCCTGCAGTAAGTTGAGATTCAACAGAGTGTTGAATAGCTATTTTACAAGGATCATGAGTACCCACATATGATAAAATCTTGTTTTTCCTTGATTTTCCTTCTTTTTTATACACCGGATAGCTACCAACAACAGTACTAATCATCTAATTCCTCAAAAAGTAAAAGTAAAAATAAAAACAAAAATAAAATCTATAATTTGATAATAAGAAAAATTATAGAGTAACTATAACAATCTATTTATCAATAGCAATTTTTCTAATGTTTTCAATTTCTTTAATATCAACAGGTAATTCAATAGCTGCAGTTCCATGACAAGGTTTAGTATAAGAAATAATTATAGTTCCCTTATCATTATTAATTCCAACAGGAATTGGAGGAATTCCAATAATACGAACTCCAAGAACTTTATCACCAGGATTTATATAAAGAACTTCATCAGCTTTTTCTTTTATAATTTCTGCACATTCTTTGAATCCTGCTCGTGAAAGTAAAACTTCATAATCATCAGACTGCTGAAGATAAGTCTCTAAACAAAATGACATAAAATAAACACACCCATAATAATCAAATAATCATTGTAATTCTTTTAAAACTTTATCAAACTTAACTCTTAATGGAGTTGGATTATGGAAAGCTCTCACAGATACTATTTTAGCATCGGTATTTTCAGCAACCATATTTTCAAATTCTTCTATTAATTTTGTATCTTTTTCAAATACTAAAGCTATAGCTTCACATTGTAGAATATGGTAGAAAGTAATGAAATAAGAAGCAGCAGCATCTTTATGTACAAAACCTACTAATAAATCATATTGTCCTTGTTCTAAACCATCTAAACAAGATTCAATATCCATTTTATTTTTCACATAATACTCATCAGGATCTGAAACTTCTAAAAGTTTAGCTGCAGATGGAGTACTGGCTATAGTAACTTCATAGTCCATTTTAGCTAATTTTTGAGCTGCATAAATAGCTATTGGTGTTTGAGAAGGAGATTCTGGACATCCCAATAATATTAAAGCTTTTTTCATAATATCGTCCAAATAACTTTATAAAAAATTTTATAAAATAAATAATATAAACTAAAAGTTAATATAATCTATTTTCAATATTTATTTAATTTTAAATATTTAGTTTATAATTTTATCTTTTATAATATAATTTCTTTATAATATAATTTATATAAAAATATAATTTAAATTAATCCTAAATACTTAACCTATAACATAATATTCTAATTTTTATATAATATTATATAATCTAAATATATAATCTACATACAATTTATTTTTTATGTTTTCTTATTAAATATTTATAAATATACTATGTCAATCACGTTTTAAAGAAACAACATGAGCAAGTACCATAGATGCCAAGAATATAAAAGTTAAAAGTGCAGTACCATTGATAGAACGATTGAATATAAATAATCCTATCAATGCTTGAGCTATGAAAGCCGTAAGCGACCCTATTAGAAGAACTTCCTTACCTAAATATTTTTTATTGTTTTTCTCCCTCTTTTCCCGGTATTCTTTTAATATCATAAGCCCTACGATTACCGTGAAAATAGTAAAACCTACAAGACATACTAGACCTAGATAACCGAAATCAAATGCATAACCAAAAGTTCCAGGGAGCATATAATCAATAGCATCTTTTTTTGATACTAAAATACCATAAAAGAGCGGAAATGGCAACCCAAACATGATAATTAGTGACATTGGAAGACTTATATATCCCGATGCAAAACCTGTATCTTGAGCTCCCCAATAGGCAGAACCCTGAGTATGACCAATTAGTTGAGTATTATGTAGAACCATTTTTAAACTTGCAATAGAGTTTGTTTCAAGTCTTGTAATCCTTAGTAATGGTGAAAATATTTCCATATGTGTTACCATTGAAATCAATTGTAAAGCAGCAAATGCAGCTCCACCTAATCCTAAAAATATCAAAATTCTTTTAACTGTTAAGAAAGATTTTTGTCTAAATGATTTAGATATTAAGAAATAACCAATGAATAATCCTAAAATCCAAAGTAATAAGAAAGATCTGTGCATCAATCCTCCAAATACAGTTACACCAATTAATAGACCAAAAACTAATTTTTGTAATCCTTTTACATTAACTCCAGAATCTTCCATTATTTTTAATGAAGCTAAAGAAGTTATTATTGCTAGAAGTGCAATTGGTCCAAAAGGATGAGTAAACTCATTTTGTCCAAATGAAGTAAATAAAAGTACTAAATCTGCTCCAAAAAGAAGTGTAAACCCTACAGATAAAAATAAGGATAAAAATGTAATTATACTAAGAGAAATTGGAACTAAATTAAGTGTAAATGTAACTAGTGCAAAAATTATCGCACCTATTTCTAATATAAATTGAAAATGATTTTGAGCTATTAAAGGCATTGAAAACTCCCATAAAATTGATGTTGTAATAATAATCTTAACAGTAATTAATAATATTAATAATATTAATAATTATAATAAGTAATAGTATTTATCTATAATATAAATATATTAAGATTTCACTTTATAAAAAGTTTTTCCATTAAATCTATTAATAAATCTTAAATATATAATATATTTTTAATATTAAAAATAATAATTAAAAAATGGACTGACCGGGATTTGAACCCGGGGCCTCCGCCATGCCAAGGCGACGATCTACCATCTGAGCTACCAGCCCATACTATAGAAAATTTGTTTTTAAACTATTTAAATTTAACTAATAAAAAGATAAAAATTAAATGAATAAAAATCAGATAAAATAGATTAAAAATGAAAAAATATAAAAAATAAATAAAAACTATATAGAAAATAGATAAAATAGATTAAAAATTAAAAAATTAAATAAAAAGAATACAAAAAAAGAATACATTAATTAATAATCAATAATTCATTATTTATTTTCCATTTTTAGCCAAATCATAAACATTATCAATAATTAATTGAAATAAATCATCATGTTGAATTTCATTATGATTTTTATGATTTACTAGAAAACTTAAAGCTTTATTTATAATTTCATCAGTATCATTAGATCTAAACATTAAATCTCGATTAATATAATATTGATCAACAGATAAAGGAACTCCAGGATAACAAGATATAACAGGAGTGTGTAAAACAGCAGCTTCCCTATTCATAGTTCCCCCAGCACCAATAACAAGATCGCACTTTTTAATTATGCTTGAAGTATCTACAGGAGGTTTAAGAATTGTAACATTTTCTATACCTTCAAATATATCTGCTTGTTCTTTAAATCTAGGAAGTATAAGAATATTTGCATATTCTTTTAAAACATCAACTATTGGTGAAAGAACTGAAACCCTACAATCAGCATCAAGATAAGAAGCAAGAGATGGTTCAGGCCTCATTAAAATTGTTTTTGAAGAAGTTAGATTCAAATTCATATCATCAAAAATATCTTCATTATAATTAAAACTCTTAAAATGGATAATTTCAGAAGTTCCGTTATATCTAATAAGTTTATTAGGATCTGCCCCATAACCAATTAATTTCCACATATCTATTATTCTTGGAGCTATAAGACGATCACATAAAGGGAGAGTGAGTTTATTAGCTGCTTCAGCATGTTCATTATCTAAAACATAGATACTAGGGATTCCAAGACCAAAAGAAATACGAGGCAATTCAATTGAATGTTTAGAAAGAGCAACATCAACTTTTTCATGAGCAACTATATCAACAAGATCATTGACTCTAGCAGTACTTTCTTTTAGCTTTTCATGTAGCTTTACTCCATGCTTTCCAACAGAAATAAAGTCAAAACCATACATATCCATTAGTTTATGAATATCTCCAAATTGTCTAGCAGTGATTATTAGATCTTCACCTTCATCTTGAAAGTATTTGATTATATCTTTAAAAAATCTAACATGTGGAGCATTAGTTATATCTATCCATATTTTCATAATAATCACCTTATGACACTATATTTTTATAAATGAGATATTAAACTTTTTTAAAAAATTTATAATAAATTTTTATAATAAATTCTTACAACGAATTATTAAGTAAATTATTAAATAAGTTCTTAAATAAATTTTTAAATAAATTTTTATAATAAATTCTTATAATAAGAACATATTTTTATAATCTAGGTATTTTTAAATTCTTCAATAGCTAAAATGATTTCTTCTAAACCTTGACCTTCTTTAAGACTACTTTTAATAACTTTAACATTAGGGTTAATATCATGAACGTCTTGGACCATTTTGTCACTATTTGCTCCAACAGCATCAGCTATGTCCACTTTATTAATAATAACAAGATCTGCACCTTGGAATATTAAAGGATGTTTCTCTACAGTATCATCCCCTTCACTAACACTAATTACCACTATTCTCATATGAGAACCTAAATCAAAGTCAACAGGACAAATAAGATTCCCTACATTTTCAATGAATAAGTAATCAATTTTATCCATAGGCATATCATCAAGAACATGTTCAACAAGATGAGCATCAAGATGACATTCTTTTCCAGTATTAAGACCTACAACTGGAACATTATGACGTTCAAATCGGCCAGCATCAAATTTACTTATTACATCACCAGCTATAACACCGATTGAACCATTCATATTGTCAATAAGATCTTCAATAAGAGATGTTTTTCCAGAACCAATAGCTCCTACAAAATCAACACAAAAAACATTATTATCATCAAAAATTTTTTGGTTTTTATCAGCTAACTTCTTATTAGCTTTCATTATATTATGTTGAACTTCAATTTCAGCTACTTTATGCATAATAATCATTCCTTTATAAGTTAGATTTAAAAATTAAAATTAATTAAATTTAATTAAATTTAATTAATTTAAAAAATATTCAGTTAATCATCTGGTTTTTCGATAACTATATTTTTTACAATACAATCTTTACCATTAGTAACATTAACAAGTTTACTTTCACATTTAGGACATTCCACAATAGGAGAATAATGATCAAGATCATCTCCATTAGCTATTCCTATATAATCACATTCTTTACATTCAATTTCAATAGGAATTTCTTCCATAGTAAATTTAGCACCATTAGCTATAGTATCCTCACTAAGAACACCAAGCATGAATTTTACCTGCTCAGGGTTAAGAAGAGCTAATTTTCCAATTTCAACTGTAACTTCTATAACTTCAGTAGCGTCACTTTGTTCAGCATTTGCAATAACAGCTTTTAAAATACCATCAGCCATTGATAATTCGTGCATTATCCTACCTCTTAATAATAAATTTAATATTAGATTTAATACATTTAATAAATATTTAATACATTTAATAAATACTATCATTTCAGATATTAGTTAAAATAAATATAATAAAATATAATAATTAACTATTTAGAACACATCTATAATATATCTTTCCAATTATTATTTATTATTATTTATTATTAATATAAAAAATTTAAAAATAATAATAAAATAAAAACTGCAAATAAAAAACTAAATAAAAAACTAAATAAAAGCTGTAAATAAAATCTACAAATAGAACTTATAAATTGAGATTTTAATAGAAATTTTAAAATAATAATTATAATAAAAATTATAACAAGAAATATATTATACAATAAAAAACAGAGGCGAAAATATGGAAATAATAAATAAAAGAAGAAGTATTCGAAAGTATCGTGAAGATGAAATTGAAGATGAAAAAATAGACAAAATGATAAGGGCTGCAATGCAAGCACCAGGTTCTAGAATGGGACAAGAACCATGGGAGTTTATTGTTGTTAAAAATAAAGACACAATAAAAGAATTGAGTAAAATGGACCATAATTCAAAAATGTTGGAAGGTGCAACACTAGCTATTGTTCTTATAGCAAATATGGATAACTCACATTTTAAGAAAGTTTGGCAGCAAGACATGGCTGCTGCAGCAACAATGTTACTTCTTGAAGCTAGCTACTTAGATTTAGGTGCTGTTTGGGTTAATGTTGCTCCACATGAACATAGGATGAAATTTATAAGTGAATTCTTCAACCTTGGTGAAAATTTAAAACCATTTAATATGATTAGTATTGGATATCCACAAGAAGGTCAGGAAAATAAATTTGTAGATAAATATCATGAAGAAAGAGTCCATTATGAGAAATATTGAGATTATATTAAAATATTATAATATACAAAAGTTATAAAAATTATAAAATTATAAAATTATAAAAATCATTAATTTATTAAAAACATATTTGGAATTATATAAAAATATAAAAAATATTAAAACTATTAAAAATATATTTTAAATTATATAAAAATTATTAAAAATACTTGAAATTATTAAAAACATATAAATTATATAAAATTATAAATAAGAAATAATACAAACTATTATATTATAGTTAAATGGTGATATTATTGATAATTGGTGGTTCAGCTTCCCAAAAATTAGCAGCTAATGTTGCAGAAGAACTTGAAGATTGTTTATGTTCAATCGAAACTAAAAAATTTCCTGATGGAGAAAGATATATTCGAATCAAAGGGAAAATTGATAAAGAAGCAGTGATTGTTCAATCAACAGGCTATCCTCAAGACGAAAATCTAATTGAATTACTCTTTCTAATTCAAAATTTAAAAGACCTTGGCTGTGAAAAAATAAAAGTTGTTATTCCTTATTTTGGATATGGAAGACAAGAAAAAAGATTTAAAGAAGGAGAAGCTATTTCCGCAAAAATTGTAGCTAATTTAATTGAAAAATCTGGAGCAGATGAAATATTATCAATAAATCTTCATGAAGATAGTGTAAGAGAGTTTTTCACCATTCCAACTAAAAATATTTCAGCTATGGGAGCAATTGCTGAATATATTGATAACATAACTGAAGAGCCAATTATTATAGCTCCTGATAAAGGAGCCCTTAGTTTTGCAGAAGAAATAGCTAAAATATTAGATTGTAGATGTACTTATATGAATAAAGTCCGTCTTGGACCAGATAAAGTTGAAACAAAAATAGCAGACATAAGATGTGATTTTGATCCTGATGATCCTGAATTAAAAGATTTAAAAAAGAATGAAGAAAAAAAAGTAGACATTCAGTCTGTAGAAGGCAAAGAAGCAGTTATAATCGATGATATTATAGCTACAGGAGGAACCATAGTAAACGCTATTGGAATCCTCAAAGAACACGGAGCTAAATCAGTTAATGTTTGTTGTGTTCATCCACTTCTTGTCAATGATGCAATACTAAAAATATACGCTGCTGGAGCTAAATCAATAGCTGGAACCAATTCATTGAAATCTGAAGTTAGTTGTATATCAATAGCTAAAGTAATTGCAGATGCTTTAAAATAATTATATCTTTTCATTATTTATTTTCTTTTTAATTATTATCTTAAAATTATCTTAAATTATAATTAATTAAATATTATTTTATTTTCTTTTTAATTATTATCTTAAAATTTTTTAATTATATTTTTAATTATATATTAGCTATATATTAACTATATATTATTTTATTTTCTTTTTAATTATGAATATCCTTATTCACATTGTTTTATTCTTATTTAATCTATTCTATTTCTAAAAAATTAATACAAGTTTTTTAGCAATTATATTTATTTTATTTAAATATTAATAAAATTATTTTAAAAATAATGAAAATTATTAAATAAAATATAAAAAGAATTAAAATAAATAAAAACAAGTTAAAAATGAATAAATATTAGAAATAAAATAAAAAAAGAATTAAAATAAATAAAAATAGAAAAAAGAAAAAAATTTCTATATGTATATAGTGTTTAAGATTTAAGACTTAGAAGGTGCATCACAGCTATTTAAAGGCCTATTAGGAACTTTATCAACTACTGCACTACTAATTTTTTTCATTTTCTTAATTAAGCTACTTTTTTCAGTACATCCAATAAGGATATTCTCTAAAACATCACTTAAAGTATCAACAGGAATGATTTCAATTTCATCCTCATACTTCTTCTCAATCATGACATCTTTCATGTTAGATCTTGGAATTATGACTTTTTTGATTCCTGCTTCAGCTGCAGCTTCAATCTTACTAGTAGCTCCACCAATTGGTAAAACATCTCCACGAACACTAAGAGAACCAGTTAAAGCAACAGTTTGATCAATTGGAATTTCTTCAATAGCTGAAATAACAGCTGCTGCAATTGAAACACTTGCACTATCTCCTTCAACACCATCATAAGTTTGTAAAAACTGAATGTGAATATCATATTGTGAGATATCAGTACCAGTATGTTTTTTAATAAGTGCACTAACGTTTTGAACAGATTCTTTAGCTATTTCACCAAGTTTTCCAGTAGCAATAATTTTACCTTCTTTCCTACTCTGAGCAGGGGCTGCTTCAGCAGCTATAGGTAACATTAAACCACTTCTATCCCCAATAACAGATAATCCATTAACCATACCAATTTTTCCACCTTCTGGATTGAATACAGCATATTCTTTTCTTTGGGAAATAGATCTATCAGCTATTTGCTGTTCTAAAGTTCTTGAGTATTTTTTAGCTGTTAAAACATGCTCAGCTTCAACAAGATTAGAATTTTCTTCTTTAGCCACATCTCCTGCGGCTCTAACAAGACCTCCTAAATCTCTTAATTTGAGAGTTAAAGATTCTTTTTTACCAGCCCTACGTTTAGCTTCTCTTATTATTTCATCTAATGCATCTGGAGAGAAATGAGGAATTCTACCATCATTTTTAACTTCTTGAGCTACAAATTGAATGAGTTTTTTCCTATTATTTTCTGTATCAGGCATATTATCTTTCATAAAGACTTCGTAACCATAACCTCTAATTCTAGAACGCATAGCTATATGCATACCTTCAAGAACTTGTATATTACCAGAAGCTACAAGAACGAAATCACAAGGAACTGCTTGAGAACGAACCATTGCACCACTACTATTTTCACTTTGACCAGTAATGGAATATTTTTTCTCTTGCATAGCTGAAAGAAGTTCTTGTTGAGTTTTCATTGACATTGTACCAATTTCATCAATGTATAAAACTCCACGATTAGCTTTGTGAATCATACCAGGTTCAACACGCTCATGTGCCGGAGTTCCTAAACCTCCAGATTGATATGGATCGTGGCGAACATCACCAAGAAGTGCACCTGCATGAGCACCAGTAGCATCTTCAAATGGAGAAAATCTTTTTTCAGCATTATTAACTAACAATTTTGGAGCCATAGTCATGTTCTTTGGTTTTATTTGCATTGATATAAAGAATATGAAAACAGCAGCTAGAATTGCAAAGATTAATTGACTTCTATACATGAAACCAAGAGCTAAAACACCTGCAATTAAAATCATTGTTACAAGAAGTTTTTTCTCTTCATAACCTTTTGTAGTATTTTTATTAGCCATTACAATTTTTTTACCCTCACCAGAAGGAACAGTTCTAATTAAAGGATTATTTGAATCTTCAGCATTAGGATAAACTAATACATCTTGAAGTACTTCAGGAGGAAGAAGTTCTGCCATTCCTTTAGCTATCATTGATTTACCTACACCAGGATCACCAATAAGAAGAACATTTCTTCTTTGTTTAGCTGCCTTTTTAATGGTTTCAACAGAATCTTCATGACCAATGACTTGATCAATTAAAAGAGGAGGTACATCAATATCTTTAGTACTTCCAATATTATCATAATCTAACATTGGTTCATCATTTTCATGAGGAATTACTTTTTCATTATTTGCAATTAGCTCATCATTAGATTTTTCATTTGGTTTTTCATCAAAATCATCTGATTCTTTTTCTAAATTATCTTCTTGAAATTCTTCTTCAGAAATATCATCATTCTCCTTTATTTCAGTAGAATCATGGTTATTATTAGTATCAAATGTAATTTTAATCGCCTCTTTCTTAATCGAAGTTTTATCAATATTCAAATCATTATTAACATTTTTATTAACATAATCATTATCATCAGCAAAATCAGATGATATCCTATTGATTTTCATATAGTTACCTCAATTAAGTTTGGATTTAATTTTTGATTAATTTTTAATTAATATTTAATTATTAAATTAATCTTTATATTTAATTTTTTATATTAATAATTTATATCATCACTTTAATTAATCTTTTTATTAATAATTAATCATTATTAATTTAAGATTATTAATATTACTAAAATGATTTTAAAGATTATTTGTATTTCTTATATTAAATTATTATATGTTTCTTTCTTATATATAAATTATTGTATTTTAGTAAATAAAAGTAATTAAAATAAAATATTCATGAAAAATATATGTCGAATATATGAAATATATAGAAAATTTACAAATATATTTGATGTTTATATTTAAATATTTTTAATTATATTTAAATCTTATAATAAAACTGAAAATAGTAATATAAAAATAAGAAAATAAAAGAAGAAAAAAACATGAAAAATTTCAAAAAATTAATTTTCAAAAAATCAATATCAATTTATAAATTATCAAATATTGTTAATTTTATATATTAATTAATTATAATATCTAATATAAGTTATTTAATATTATTAAATATAATAAAATAAAATAAAATTTTAAAAACATATTTTATTTAAATATATATTTCTATTTAATATAAAGTTTTTAAGCATGAAAAAGGTAAAATTATGGCGAAATGTATAATGGTTCAAGGAACTTCATCAAATGCAGGAAAAAGTGTTATGGTAGCAGCACTTTGTAGGATTTATTCACGAAGAGGATATAAAGTAGCACCATTTAAATCACAAAATATGTCACTAAACTCATATACCACAAAAGAAAATGGAGAAATAGCTATTGCACAAGTTCTTCAAGCTGAAGCAGCTGATATTGAACCAAGTATTCACATGAATCCTATACTCCTTAAACCAAAGGGCAACTTTACATCACAAGTAATAATTCAAGGAAAAGCAATAGCTGATATGAATTTTTATCAATATCAACATGATTTTAGAGATAAAGCTTTAGCTGCAATAAAAGAGTCATTAGCTATATTAGACTCGCAATATGATATAATAATTATTGAAGGAGCTGGATCTCCTGCTGAGATTAATATGAGAAAAGAAGATTTAGCTAATATGGAAATAGCTCATATGTCAGATGCCGATGTTTTTCTTGTAGCAGATATTGATAAAGGAGGTGTTTTTGCTTCAATAGCTGGAACATTCTCTCTTTTAGATGATTATGACAGGTCTCGACTTAAAGCAGTGATTATTAATAAATTTAGTGGAAATCTCGATATACTTATGCCAGGAATAGAAAAAATAGAAAAAATAATAGATGCACCAGTTCTTGGTGTTTTACCTTATGATCATGATCTTCAATTACCAGAAGAAGATTCTGCATCATTATTTGAACATAAATTCAATCCAAACAAAGAAATAACAATTGGAGTTATTCGTTTCCCAAAAATAGCTAACTTCACAGATATTGATCCATTTGAATTTGAAGAAGATGTTGGTTTAAAACTTATTGATATTAATGAAAGTATAGCTGATGAAAAAGGTAATACTAGTCTAGATGCAATTATATTGCCAGGAACAAGAAATACAACTGAAGATATGATAGCTATAGAAAAATCAGGATTAGCTGATCAAATAAGAAAAATAGCTAAAAACAATCCCCAAATTCCAATTGTAGGTTTATGTGGAGGATATCAAATTCTTGGAAATAGAATATTTGATGAAAATAATAGAGAATCACAGAATGGTTCTGTAGATGGACTTGGACTTTTAGATATAGAGACTCACTTCAAACATAACTCATCAGAAGAGAAAATTGTTGAACAAAGTGAAGGAATAATATTAGATAAATCAAGTGAAGAAAATAGTTCAAATTCCTCTGATATCTTTTCATCAATTACAGGCGAAATAATTACAGGATATGAAATTCATGAAGGAACAACAACACTATTTAATGAAGAACCATTACTAAAAATAGAAAAAGGCATAGGAAACAAAAAAGAAAAAAATAAAGAAGGATTATTTGATGGATCAAAAAGAGAAAATATATTTGGCACCTATTTCCATGGAATATTCCATAACTATAATTTTAGAAGAGCCTTATTAAATTATATTCGAGAAAACAAAGGAATAGAACCAAAATTTGGTGAAGATCCTTATGAAACAAAAAAAGATTATTCAATAGATAAGTTAGCTGAAATAGTTGAAAAAAACTTAGATATGGATTTTATTGATAATTTAATAAATAAATAAAAAATAAAAATAAAAAACTAAGAATACTAAAAAATAAAATAATAAAATAAAAATTAAAGTAAAAATAATAAAAAAGCAAAAAAAAAAGCTATTAAATAAATTAATAGCTACCTAGGATTTAAATTACCTAGATAAAATATGTACAGCAGCTGTTCCACCAGTACCACCAATATTGTGAGTCATACCAATTTCAGCCCCATCTACTTGGCGTTTGTCTGCTTCTCCTCTTAATTGCCAAACGATTTCTGCTGCTTGAGCTATTCCTGTAGCTCCAAGAGGATGACCTCTAGCTTTTAATCCACCAGATGGATTAACTGGAATTTCTCCACCAATATGAGTAATACCTTCCTCAACAGCTGGGCCACCTTGACCTTTTTCAACAAATCCAAGATCTTCAATAGCTAAAATACCATTGATTGAGAAACAATCATGTACTTCAACTGCATCAATATCTTTAGTTGTAACACCAGCCATTTCATAAGCTTTTTTAGCAGCTACTTTAGTAGATTCAATCGTAGTAATATCTTTTCTATCATGTAAAGTTATTGTATCAGAAGCTTGAGTAGAAGCTTTAACATAAATTGGAGTGTCAGTATACTTTCTTGCATCTTCAGCAGGACATAAAACAACTGCAGCTGCTCCATCAGTAACTGGAGAACAATCAAGTAATGTTAATGGGTCAGCAACTACTGTAGAGTTTAAAACCTTATCAACAGTAATTTCAAAAGGATATTGAGCTCTTGGGTTTTTAGTAGCATTTCTATGATTAATAACAGAAAACTCAGCTAATTGTTCACGAGTAGTTCCATATTCATACATATGACGTCTAGCCATCATTGCATAAAGTGATGGGAAAGTTACCCCTTGTTGAGCTTCCCATTCTTGGTCAGATGCAGTAGCTATAGCAGGTGTTGCATCCACAACATCAGTCATCTTTTCTACACCTGCAGAAATTACTATATCATGATAACCAGAAGCAACAGCCATAACACCTTGTCTAAGAGCAAGACCTCCAGAAGCACAAGCTGCTTCAACTCTTGTAGAAGAAACAGGATTTAATCCAGTATGATCAGCTATAAGAGCTGCAATATGTTCTTGTTGGATAAATAAACCTGCAGTCATGTTTCCAACAAACATTGCATCTAAATCATTTCCTGCTATGTTTGAATCTTCAATAGCCCCAAGTCCTGCTTCAGCTATTAATTGTCTAAATGATGAGTCCCACAATTCTCCAAATTTAGTTTGTGAAACACCTATAATCGCAACATCTCTCATATTATCTTTTCCTCACAATAATATTTACATTCTTAATTTACCTTTATACTTAGCATAAACTGCATAATCAACGTAAGATTTATTTTCAATCATTTTTTCAAGTTTAGGAGCTAATTCTCTCTTTTCATCAATATTTTCAGTAACATTAATAGTAAATGCATCACTACCAGAACCTGAACCATATGAAATAGCCAATATTTTATCTCCAGCTTGAGCTTTATCCAAAATAGAAGCAAGACCAATAGGTGTAGCTCCAGAATAAGTATTTCCAATAACAGGAGTTAAAAGACCATCTTTAATCTGATCATTAGTAAATCCAAGTTTTTTACCAACTTTTAAGTAAAATTTACCATTAGGTTGATGGAAAACTGCATAATCATAATCACTAGCTGTAGTTCCAGTTTTCTCAAATATACCTTTTGCTGCGCCTTCTACATGTTTAAAATATGCAGGTTCACCAGTGAACCTTCCACCATGAGATGGATAAGGTTGACCTTCTCTCCTATAAAAATCTGGAGTATCAGTAGTAAAACTAAAAAGTTCACCAAAATCAGCTATTGAACCATTTTTTGTTCCTTCTTTTCCAATGATATAAGCTGCTCCACCAGCTGATGCAGTATATTCAAGAGCATCTCCAGGAGCACCTTGAGAAGTATCAGCACCAATAGCTAAACCATATTCAATTTTGTTTGAGTCAACTAAACCAATAGCTGCTTGCATACCTGCAGTACCTGCTTTACAAGCAAATTCAAGATCTGCCGCAGTCATAGCAGGTGTTGCCATTACAGCTTCAGCTACAATAGTTGCTGTTGGTTTAACTGCATAAGGATGAGATTCAGAACCAACATAAACCGCTCCAATTTTTTGAGGATCAATTTGTGCCCTAGCTAACGCATTTCTTGCAGCTTCAACAGAAATTGTAGCTGTGTCTTCATCAGGAGCAGGAACAGATTTTTCAGTTACCACAAGCCCATTTGATATTGCTTTTGGATTATCTCCCCACACCTTAGCTATTTCTTCGACTTTTATCCTATATGATGGCACAAAGGCTCCATATCCTATAATTCCCGCCATAAAATCACCATAATTATTTTTTAAGTATTTTGTAATTATTTATAAGTTATTTGTAAATTATATGTAAATTTTCCGTAAAATTACTAATTGTAAAATTACTTGTAACTTTTTAAATTATTTAAAATTAATTAAAATAATATCTAATCCATATTATCTATAATATATCTAAATATCATATTATATATAATATTATATAGTATAATATATCCACAATAATATTTAATGTTATAAATATTATCAATAATATTATCTAATGTGATAATTTTTATTTTTATAATATATTAATGTTTCCTTATAAATAATTTAAAATTAACTTAAAATTAACTTAAGAATATTTGATGAAAAATGAAATATCTTAAATATATGAAAATATCTTAAAATATCTGAATATATATGAAAATATTTGAAATGATATAAATATTAATCTTTAAGAAATAAAATTAGAAATTAAAAAATTAAGGAAAAAATAAAGGATAAAATAATAAAATAAATAAAATTAAAAAAATAAAAAATAAAATGAATATCTCAACTTGAACTACAAATTAATTCAAGTTAAAGATAAAATTTAAGCCCCTAAAAATGGTTTCCCTATTGTGAAAATAATTATAATAGATAAAATTGCACCTATTATAACTAGTGGGAAACCAGCCTTAAATATTTCTTTTATTTTAACAAAGCCCGTTCCATAAGCCATAGCTACAGTTGGACCAGCTGTTGGTAATACATAGGATAATGAACAAGCAATAGCTACAGGAACTGCGAAAGTTCCAATTGGAAGACCCTGAGCATGAGCCAATGTCACAGACAATGGAACCAAAATAGCTGCAAGAGCCACATTAGACATTACTT